>NZ_JBEORT010000006.1:0-147727 GCF_040302425.1 Streptomyces sp. NPDC126497 | reverse complement strand
ATCTCGGCGCCGCGACGGAGGTGGCCGTGAAGGGGGACCGGGGTGTCGCGCGGCCGGTGTCCGCGGCGTCGGGGCGAGGAGACCCGCGGCCCGGTCCCCGACCGGGGGACCGGACCGCGTGCCGCGCGGATCCCCGTACCGATCACGATGGGCGAGCGGGCCGCGCCGGGCGGCCCACGAGGACGGCGGGCGGGGGGCCGGCGTCAGCCGGTCCGGCGGATGAGCGCCAGGTACATGGCGTCGGTGCCGTGCAGGTGCGGCCACAACTGCACGTCGGGGCCCTCGCCGAGGTCGGGGACGCCGGGGAGCAGCGGCCGGGCGTCGATCAGATCGGCGTCCGGGAACTGCTTGAGGAGGTCGGCGACCACCGCGCGGGTCTCCGCGAGGTGCGGCGAGCAGGTCGCGTAGCCGACGACACCGCCGACCCGCACGGACTCCAGGGCGGTGCGCAGCAGCCCGCGCTGGAGGGGCGCGAAGCCGTCCAGGTCCTCCGGGCGGCGCCGCCAGCGTGCCTCGGGACGGCGGCGCAGGGCGCCCAGTCCGGTGCACGGCACGTCGACCAGCACCCGGTCGAAGCTGCCGGGCTGCCACGGCGGGCGGGTCCCGTCGGCGGCGACCACCTGGTACGGACCGGGGTTCCCGGCGAGTGCCTTCGCCACGAGACCGGCCCGGTGCGGCTGCTTCTCCGAGGCCAGCAGCACGGCGCCGCGCTCGGCGGCGAGCGCCCCGAGCAGCGCGGCCTTCCCGCCCGGTCCGGCGCACCCGTCCAGCCACATCCGGTCGGGTCCCTCGAGGGGCGCGCCGGCGAGCGCCAGCGCCACGAGCTGACTGCCCTCGTCCTGCACGCCGGCCCGGCCCTGGGCGACCGCCGGGACGGCGCCCGGCTCCCCGCCCTCGGTGAGCCGCACCGCGTACGGCGACCAGCGGCCGGCGACGGCGGCCTCCTCGTCGAGCAGTTCGGCGGTGGTCGCCCGCCCGGGACGGGCGACCAGGGTCACCTCGGGCCGCTCGTTGTCGGCCCGCAGCAGCTCCTCGATGCCGGCGCGCCCGCCGCCGAGGGAGTCCCACAGCGCGGAGACGACCCAGCGGGGGTGCGAGTGCACGACGGCGAGGTGGTCCTCGGGGTCCTCGTCGTAGGGCGGCGCGACCCGCTCCAGCCAGCCGTCGAGGTCGTCCTGCGCGATCCTGCGCAGCACGGCGTTGACGAACTTGGCACGGCCGTCGCCGAGCACCACCCGGGCCAGCTCGACGGTGGCGGAGACGGCGGCGTGCGTCGGGATCCGCGTCCCCAGCAACTGGTGCGCGCCGAGGCTCAGCACGTCCAGCACCGGCGGGTCCACCTCGCCCAGCGGCCGGTCGACGCAGGCGGCGACGACCGCGTCGTACGTCCCCTGGCGGCGCAGCGTGCCGTACACCAGCTCGGTGGCCAGCGCCGCGTCGCGCGCCTCGAAGCCGTCGTTCTCGCGCGCCCTGCGCAGCAGCGGGGGCAGGACGAGGTTGGCGTACGCGTCCCGCTCGTCGACGGCCCGCAGGGCCTCGAAGGCGAGGATGCGGACGGGGTCCTTCTTGGGCCGGCGGTAGGGCTTGGCGGGCCTGCGGGGCCGACGGGGCTGGTCGCTCACGAAAAAGGTGCTCCGGATGTGGGGTGGGCTGCGCGGTCCAGCCTACGTCGTGCGGGTCCCGTCGGCGTCAGGCGCCGAGGGTCTCCCCGGCGGCGATCCGCACCCCGCGCGCCCAGTCGGCCGCCCGCATCGGCTTCTTGCCCTGGGCCTGCACCCACAGCAGCTCCACGGCGTACGAGCCGGTGCCCACGTACACGTTGTTCTTGCCGGCGGACAGCCGGCCGGGCGCCAGGTCGGTCAGGTCCGGTACGGGGGCGGCCTGGACGATCTTCAGGCGCTCGCCGCGGAAGGTGGTCCAGGCGCCGGGCGCGGGGGTGCAGCCGCGCACCACGCGGTCGACGCGCAGCGCCGGGCTGTCCCAGTCGACGCGGGCGTCCTCGACGGTGACCTTGGGGGCGAGGCTGATGCCGTCGGCGGGCTGCGGCACGGCCTTCAGGGTGCCGTCCTCGATGCCGTCCATGGTCGCGGCGAGCAGCCCCGCGCCGGCGAGGGCGAGCCGGGTGAGCAGGTCGCCGCTGGTGTCGGTGGGGCGGATCTCCTCGGTGACGGTGCCGTAGACGGGCCCGGAGTCGAGGCCCTCCTCGATGAGGAAGGTGGCGGCGCCGGTGATCTCGTCACCGGCCATGATGGCGTGCTGCACGGGTGCGGCGCCGCGCCAGGCGGGCAGCAGGGAGAAGTGCAGGTTGACCCAGCCCCGGGCGGGGATGTCGAGGGCCGCCCTGGGGAGGAGGGCGCCGTAGGCGACGACGGGGCAGCAGTCCGGCGCGATCTCCCCGAGCCGCTCGAGGAACCCGGGGTCCCGGGGCCTGGCCGGCTTCAGCACTTCGATCCCGGCCTCCTGCGCCCGCTCGGCGACGGGGGAGGCGACGAGCCTGCGTCCCCGCCCGGCGGGCGCGTCCGGCCGGGTGACGACGGCGGCCACCTCGTGCCGCCCGGAGGCGAGAAGAGCGTCCAGTGCGGGAACGGCGACCTCGGGGGTGCCGGCGAAGACGAGCCTCATGGGGTGGTGGGGGCCTCTCGGGCGAGGACGGACGGGGCGGCGCACCAGTCTATGGGGCGGCGGTCGACGTGCCCGCGCGGGGAGATCCGCCGGCGGCGGGGCGGCCCCGGGCGGGACGCCGCCTCCCGGCGCGCCGGCGACGGACGGCGCGCGGGCGGGAGGGGCCGGCCGGCGCCGGGACGCACACCCCGCCGAGGGCGTACGCATATGCCGCCACGCCCCCACCCCGTGACCCGCGGAGCGCTCCCGCGTTGGTCAGCAGAGAGTTGACCCACGGGCCCCGACACGGGCTCAATTCCCTTCACGCCGGTTCGAGAGGCTTGTTCATGGCCGACCACGCAACCCACGACGCCCAGGCTCGGGCCAGCCTGCACTTGCTGGTGCGGGACATCGAGCGGGTCCGCCGGCAGGTGGACGCACTGCGCACGCTCACCGCCCAGCTGGGCAACGTCTACCGCCCGCGCCGCCCCGCCTCCTCCACGGGCTTCGTCGTCTACGGGCGCGCCCCCGCCCCCACGGTCCGTCTCGCCCAGGAGCTGCGCGACAGCGTCGAGACCCTGGTCACCGCGGCCGTGGACTTCGACCGCTCCCTGGGCTTCTCGTGGGACGCCGTGGGCTCCGCGCTCGGCGTCACCAAGCAGGCGGTCCACCGCCGCTACGGCGCCCGCCGGACCGCCGCCCAGGCCCCCGCGGCCGGTGAGGCCGCCACGGAGGCGCCGGGCACGCGCACGGTCAACGCGGTCGCCGGCGTCACCACGGTGCCGGCGGCCCCCGCGGCCCGCTCCATGCCGACCCAGCCCACGGCCGGCAGTCCGTCCCTCCGCGACGACCCGCGCCCGACGGCCTTCCCCGCCCCCCGCAACGGCTGAGCCGCCCCCTCCTCCGCGCCCTCCCGGACGCACCGCCCCCGGGAGGGCGCGGCACGTCCCGGTGGTGGATCAGCCGATGTCGGGGGGGTCCACCCGGATCCACACCTGGGTGTGCCCGCCCCGGGCCGTGCGGGCCGCCTGGGCGGACTTCAGCGCGGCGGTCAGTGCGGCGCCGTTGCCGGGGGGGACGCGGATCAGCGCCCGGTCCCACTCTTCGCCGGGGGGCGGCGCGCCCGGCCGGCGGGGGCGGCCCGCCGGAGTGGCCGGCAGGGGCACCGGCCCCAGGACCTCCGCCCGTGCGGGCAGCTCCACCGCGCGGAGGAACTCGGCCACCGCCTCACCCGGCCCCGACACCGCCGCCATCCGGGACACCGGCGGGAACCCCAGTTCGCCCCGCTCGGCCAGCTCCCGTACGGCGTGCCCGACCGGGTCCCACCGGACCAGCGCCTGCACGGGCCGCAGGGTCGGCTCGGCGACCACGACCACCGTGCCGCCCGCCGACTGCGGCCGGACCAGCGCCGCCGCGCCGATCCAGCGGCGCAGCGCGTCCTCCCCGGCCCGCAGATCGGGCCGGCTCAGCATGGCCCAGCCGTCCAGCAGCAGCGCCGCCGCGTATCCGCCCTCGGCCACCGGCTCCGCGCCGGGTGTGCTCACCACCAGCGCGGGTGTCCCCGGCACCGTGTCCAGCACGTGTTCGCGCCCTGAGGTCCGCACCGGGACCGCGGGGAAGGCGCGGCCCAGTTCCTCGGCGGTCCGCCGCGCCCCGACCACCTGGGCCCGCAGCCGGAACCCGCCGCACTCGGGACAGTGCCAGCCGCCCTCCTCGCGTCCGCACCACACGCACCGCAGATCGTCGGCCCCCTGCGCCTGCAGCGGCCCGGAGCAGTGCAGGCACCGCGCGGGGGCCCGGCAGCCGGCGCACGCCATCCGCGGCACATAGCCGCGGCGGGGCACCTGCACCAGCACCGGTCCGTGCCGCAGCCCCTCCCTGGCGGCCTGCCAGGCGAGGCTCGGCAGCCGCGCCGCGCGGGCGGCCTCGTCACGCGCGAGGTCCCCGTCCCCCACGGTCCGCACCAGCGGCGCGGCGGCCCGCACCTGCTCCCTCCCGGCGACCAGCGGCCGGGCCCAGCCGGTCTCCACCAGCTGGGCGGCCTCCACGGTGCAGTGCCGGCTGCCCAGCAGGAAGCCGCACCTGTCCTGCGCCGCCCGCAGCAGCAGCACCTCCCGGGCGTGCGGCTGCGGGGCGTGCGGCTCGCTGTGGCTGTCGTCGCCGTCGTCCCAGACGGCGACCAGTCCGAGGTCCCGCACCGGCGCGAACATCGCCGCCCGCGTCCCGATGACGGCCCGTACGGAGCCCCGCCGCACGGCGAGCCATCGGGCGTACCGCTTCTCGGGCCCGGCGTCGGCGGTGAGCACCGCGTGCCGTCCCTC
Organism: Streptomyces sp. NPDC126497; assembly: GCF_040302425.1. NCBI lineage: Bacteria > Bacillati > Actinomycetota > Actinomycetes > Kitasatosporales > Streptomycetaceae > Streptomyces > Streptomyces sp. NPDC126497. Next base: position 142,805 of record NZ_JBEORT010000006.1, on the reverse strand, counting down.
CCCCAGCAGTCCGGTGAGCGCCGCGTCGAGGCGCGCGACGGACCGTCCGTCCGGCAGGACGACCAGCGCGCCGCGCCCGGAGGCCAGGGCCGCGGCGACGGCCCGGGCCAGTTCCTCGCTCCACCGCGGCCCCGGCAGCGCGTTCCACACGGCTCGTGGGGCGCCGCCCGAGGCCAGTGACTCCAGGAAGGCCGGCCCCTGTTCGTACCGCTCCCAGGAGCCGGGTGCGGGTGCCGGGGGCGGCGGCAGCGGATCGGGCGAGGGCCGTCGCTCCGCGCGGGCGCTGCGCGGCGGCACGGCGAGCTGGAGGACGTCGGCGAGGCTGCCCGCGTACCGGTCGGCCACCGCGCGGGCGAGCCCCAGCAGCTCCTCGTCGAGCACCCGCTCGGGCGAGACGACGTGGGCCAGGGCCGCCAGCGGCCCGGCGTAGTCGGACTCGGCGAGCCGCTCGACGAGGAATCCGTCGATCAGTCCGCCGCCCTCGCGCCGTCCCTCCCGCACCCGGTGCCGTCCGGCCCCGAACCGCACCCGCACCCGCACTCCCGGCTGTGCGTCGGCGTCCAGCTCCTCGGGCACGGCGTAGTCGAAGTAGCGGTCGAGGTGGAGCACGCCCTTGTCGACGAGGACCCGGGCGACGGGCAGCTCCTTGGCGAGCGCGGCGCCGCGCCAGGTGCGCGGTCTGGCCCGGGGCGCCCCGGCCCCCCGCACGCTCTCCCGGATGAGCGCGAGCTGCTCGGGCGGCGCGCCCCGCGCGTCGCCCTCCTGTCGTCCGTCCTCGCTGCTCACGCCTGCATTCCTACCAAACGCCACTGACAACGGCGCCGGGCCGTCGAACGCGCCGAGGCCCGGCGCTCGCGACGGAGCTCCGGGCCTCGGGGGACGCGGGGCGGGTCTACAGCCCCGCCGCCTTGCGCAGCGCGTCCACGCGGTCGGTGCGCTCCCAGGTGAAGTCGGGCAGCTCACGGCCGAAGTGGCCGTAGGCGGCGGTCTGGGCGTAGATCGGGCGCAGCAGGTCGAGGTCGCGGATGATCGCGGCCGGGCGGAGGTCGAAGACCTCGTCGATGGCCCGCTCGATCCTCTCGGTGTCGACCTTGGCGGTGCCGAAGGTCTCGACGAACAGGCCGACCGGCTCCGCCTTGCCGATGGCGTACGCCACCTGGACCTCGCAGCGGTCGGCGAGGCCCGCGGCGACCACGTTCTTGGCGACCCAGCGCATCGCGTACGCCGCCGAGCGGTCCACCTTGGACGGGTCCTTGCCGGAGAAGGCACCGCCGCCGTGGCGGGCCATGCCGCCGTAGGTGTCGATGATGATCTTGCGGCCGGTGAGGCCGGCGTCGCCCATCGGGCCGCCGATCTCGAAACGGCCGGTCGGGTTCACCAGCAGCCGGTACTTCTCGGTGTCGAGCTTGATGCCCTCCTCCAGGAGCGCCTTCAGCTCCGGCTCCACGACGAACTCGCGGATGTCGGGGGCGAGCAGCGACTCCAGGTCGATGTCGGAGGCGTGCTGGGAGGAGACGACCACGGTGTCCAGACGGACCGCCTTGTCCCCGTCGTACTCGATGGTGACCTGGGTCTTGCCGTCGGGGCGCAGGTAGGGGATGGTCCCGTTCTTGCGCACGTCGGACAGGCGCTTGGACAGACGGTGCGCGAGGAAGACCGGCAGCGGCATCAGCGTCGGCGTCTCGTCCGTCGCGTAGCCGAACATCAGGCCCTGGTCGCCGGCGCCCTGCCGGTCGAGCTCGTCGTCGTCACCCTCGACACGGGCCTCGTAGGCGGCGTCGACGCCCTGCGCGATGTCCGGGGACTGCGCGCCGATCGACACCGACACGCCGCAGGAGGCGCCGTCGAAGCCCTTCTTCGAGGAGTCGTAGCCGATCTCCAGGATCTTGTTGCGCACCAGCGTCGCGATGTCCGCGTACGCCTTCGTGGTGACCTCGCCGGCCACGTGCACCAGGCCGGTGGTGATCAGCGTCTCCACGGCGACCCGTGAGCTCGGGTCCTCGCGGAGCAGCGCGTCGAGGATGGTGTCGCTGATCTGGTCAGCGATCTTGTCGGGGTGGCCCTCGGTCACGGACTCCGAGGTGAACAGACGACGGGACACAACGCTCCCTGGGGTTGCAGCGGCTGCTGGCTGATCATTGGTGGACGGCGGGGGCTGCACCCGACGCCGTCCGCGGAACAGTTTATCGGTCGCGCTCCGCCACGGGTCCCCCGTCTCGCCTCGCGAGAGCGCTGTGACCTGCGGCACGGGCATTGTGCCCGGGCCCGGGCGGGGTTGGCCAGAGGCACCACGCCCCGCCGGGCGAGGTTTCGGGGAGCCGGACGGTGCGTGGACCGCTCATCCGAGCCGTTCGGCCACCAGGTCCCACACGGTTTCGGCCAGGTTCTCCTTCGGGCCGTGCGCGACGGGGGTCTCGCTGCCGTCGGCGCCCAGTACCACGGCCTCGCTCTCGTCCGCGCCGAAGGTCTTGCGCTCCCCCACCTCGTTCACCACCAGCAGGTCGCAGCCCTTGCGCTTGAGTTTGACGCGGCCGTTGGCGAGCACGTCGTCGGTCTCCGCGGCGAAGCCGACAATCACCTGTCCGGCGCGCACCCGGTCGCCGGAGATCTCGGCGAGGATGTCCGGATTCCGCACCAGGGTGAGGGGCTCGGGCTCCTGGCCGTCCTTCTTCTTGATCTTCCCGGTGGCGTAGGCGGCCGGGCGGAAGTCGGCGACGGCCGCGGCCATGACCACGGCGTCCGCGTCAGCGGCGGCGCCGAGGACGGCCTCGCGCAGTTCCACGGCGGTCCCGACCCGGACGACGTCCACGCCCGCCGGGTCGGGCAGTGCGGAGTTGGCCGCGATCAGCGTGACGCGGGCGCCGCGGGCGGCGGCGGTGCGGGCGAGGGCGTAGCCCTGCTTGCCCGAGGAGCGGTTGCCGAGGAAGCGGACGGGGTCGAGGGGCTCACGGGTGCCTCCGGCGCTGACGACGACGTGCCGCCCCGTGAGGTCGGGCTCGGTGACGCCGCGGGCCAGCACCCGGCGGCAGACCTCGAAGATCTCCCCCGGATCGGGCAGCCGGCCCTTGCCGGTGTCGACGCCGGTGAGGCGGCCGACGGCCGGTTCGATGACGACGGCGCCCCGCGCGCGCAGGGTGGCCACGTTCTCCCGGGTGGCCGGGTGCTCCCACATCTCGGTGTGCATGGCGGGGGCGAAGACCACCGGGCAGCGGGCGGTGAGCAGGGTGTTGGTGAGCAGGTCGTCGGCCAGCCCGTGGGCCGCCCTGGCCAGCGTGTCCGCGGTGGCGGGGGCGACGACCACCAGGTCGGCGTGCTGCCCGATGCGGACGTGGGGCACCTCGTGGACGTCGTCCCAGACCTCGGTGGAGACCGGGTTGCCGGAGAGCGCGGACCAGGTGGCGGCGCCGACGAAGTGCAGTGCGGAGGCGGTGGGGACGACCCGCACGTCGTGCCCCGACTCGGTCAGCCGCCTGAGCAGCTCACAGGCCTTGTACGCGGCGATGCCGCCACTGACCCCCAGAACGACCTTCGGCTTGTCCACCGGCTCTCCCCGGACCTCGGAAACGTGCAACCATCCCCCATGAGACACCACAGGCCCGGCAGACGTGCTGCCGGGCCTGTGGAAAAGTCAGCTGCGAGCAGCTGATACGACGTACCGACCGATTACTGACCGGGGCCTTCGACGGCCTCGGAGGTCAGCAGTCCCGCGTTGATCTCGCGCAGGGCGATCGAGAGCGGCTTCTCGTGGACGTGGGTGTCGACGAGGGGGCCCACGTACTCGAGCAGGCCCTCGCCGAGCTGCGAGTAGTACGCGTTGATCTGGCGGGCCCGCTTGGCCGCGTAGATCACGAGGCTGTACTTCGAGTCCGTGGCCTCGAGGAGCTCGTCGATCGGCGGGTTGATGATGCCCTCGGGCGCGGAGATGGAAGAGGACACGCTCTACCTTCCGATGGATGGGAAAGATTCAGTCGGCGCGACCGGTGAACGATTGCCCACGATCACACGACGTTCATCAAGGCTAGCAGCTCGCGGGCCACGTCCTCGACGGAGGTGTTGACCAGGGTGGTGTCGAACTCCGGCTCTGCGGCCAGTTCGGTCTTCGCGGCCTCCAGCCGGCGCTCGATGACCTCGGGCGACTCGGTGCCCCGGCCCGTGAGCCTGCGCACGAGCTCCTCCCAGGAGGGAGGAGCCAGGAACACCAGCTGGGCCTCGGCCATGGACTCGCGGACCTGCCGCGCGCCCTGGAGGTCGATCTCCAGCAGGACGGGCACCCCCGCCTCCAGGTGCTCCAGCACCGCCGCGCGGGGGGTGCCGTAGCGGTTGCCGGCGAACTCGGCCCACTCCAGCAGCTCGCCGTTGGCGATCAGCTTGTCCATCTCCTCGTCGGTGACGAAGAAGTAGTGGACTCCGTCCTGCTCCCCGGGGCGGGGCGTGCGGGTCGTCGCCGACACCGAGAGCCAGACCTCGGGGTGTTCCTTGCGCATATGGGCGACGACCGTGCTCTTGCCGACCCCGGAGGGGCCGGAGAGCACGGTCAGCCGCGGACGTTCAGTCATGCAGCGATTATTCCAGCAATCACGGGATGCCCGGGACGCCGGTCCCGGACCGCCCCGCGCTCAGGAACCGGTGCTGCCGAACTCGCGCTCCAGGGAGGCGATCTGGTTGGAACCGAGACCGCGCACACGGCGGCTCTCGGAGATGCCCAGTCGCTCCATGATCTGCTTGGCGCGGACCTTGCCCACGCCCGGCAGGGACTCCAGCAGGGCGGAGACCTTCATCTTGCCGATGACGTCGTTCTCCTGGCCCTGCTTGATGACCTCGTGAAGGGAGGCGCCGGAGTGCTTGAGTCGATTCTTGACCTCGGCCCGCTCCCGGCGAGCCGCGGCGGCCTTTTCGAGCGCGGCTGCGCGCTGTTCAGGGGTAAGGGGCGGAAGAGCCACGCCTACGTCACCTCGGATGTCGAACTGTCGGATACGGACCGGTGAGGAACCTAGTCGCCCCACACCAGGGGAGCCACGGGCAACACACGCGCCCGTTCACTCTCCGTCGGAGACTAGCGGGCAACGCCGCCGGAGTCAGCGAGAACTGCGGAAAAGTCCTGGTCAGCCTTTGCCAGGACGGACATTTGGAACATAATCCCCCGGATTTGAGGATGCATCCAGGGTCCGGCGGCCGCGGATTCCCCCGTCGGCCGGCTCATGCCGGCGCCACGGCGGCCCCGATCTCCTCCGCGAACCGCTCCGCGGCGTCACGCAGGGCGACCGCGTCGGGACCGTGGCGCAACACTCCCCGGCTGACGTTCGGCACCACGTTGCGCACCGCGTCGCCGAAGACCGCCGGCAGATCGGCCGCCGTGGCGCCCTGCGCGCCGATGCCGGGCGCGAGGATCGGCCCGCCCATGTCCAGGTCGTACGAGGACAGGTCGCCGAGCGTCGCGCCGACCACCGCGCCGAAGGACCCGAGCGGCTCCTCGCCGGCGTTCTCGGCGGCCAGGTGTCCGAGCACGGTCGCCCCGACGGTGCGTCCGTCGGGGCGGACCGCGTGCTGCACCTCGCCGCCCTCCGGGTTGGACGTCAGCGCCAGCACGAAGAGTCCGGTGCCGGTCTCCCGCGCCAGCGCGACGGCCGGGCCGAGCGAGCCGTAGCCGAGGTACGGCGAGACGGTGAGCGCGTCGGAGAACAGGGGCGCGCCCGGGTGCAGGAAGGACTCGGCGTAGGCGGCCATGGTGGAGCCGATGTCGCCGCGCTTGGCGTCCATGACGACCAGGGCGCCGGCCGCCCGGGCCTCGTGCACCGTCTTCTCCAGGACCGCGACGCCGCGCGAGCCGAAGCGCTCGAAGAAGGCGCTCTGCGGCTTGAGCACGGCGACCCGGTCGGCGACCGCCTCGACGACCGTGCGGCTGAACCGCTCCAGGCCCGTCACGTCGTCGTTCAGGCCCCACTCGGCGAGCAGGGAGGCGTGCGGGTCGATGCCCACGCACAGCGGGCCCCGCTCGTCCATCGCGCGGCGCAGCCGCGCACCGAAGGGTTCCAGACCTGTCATGCCGTCGTCCTCACGTCGGCGCCCACCGCGTCGGCGAGCGTGGCGTACGGGCTGGTGCGCAGCCGCGCGGCGAGCCCCTTGTGCATGGCGCGGCCCCAGAAGGGGCCCTCGTAGATGAACGCGCTGTACCCCTGGACCAGCGTGGCGCCGGCCAGGATGCGCTGCCAGGCGTCCTCGGCGTCCTCGATGCCGCCGACGCCGACCAGGGTGATCCGGTCGCCCACGCGCGCGTAGAGGCGGCGCAGCACCTCGAGGGAGCGCGCCTTCAGGGGGGCGCCGGACAGGCCGCCGGTCTCCTGGACCAGGGCGGGCGGGGACGTCAGGCCGAGTCCCTCGCGCGCGATGGTGGTGTTGGTGGCGATGATGCCGTCCAGACCGAGTTCCACGGCGAGGTCGGCGACCGCGTCGACGTCCTCGTCGGCGAGGTCGGGGGCGATCTTCACCAGCAGCGGCACCCGGCGGGCCGGGACGGCCCGGTCGGCCGCCGCGCGGACGGCGGCGAGCAGCGGGCGCAGGTGGTCCACGGCCTGGAGGGCGCGCAGTCCCGGCGTGTTCGGGGAGGAGACGTTGACCACGAGGTAGTCGGCGTGCGGCGCGAGCCGCTCGGCGGACTTCACGTAGTCGGCGACGGCCTCGTCCTCCGGGACGACCTTGGTCTTGCCGATGTTGACGCCGACCACGGTCCTGAAGACGGGCGTGCGGGAGGCCAGGCGCGCCGCGACGGCGAGCGAGCCCTCGTTGTTGAAGCCCATGCGGTTGATCAGGGCCCGGTCGGCGACCAGGCGGAACAGCCGCTTCCTGGGGTTGCCCGGCTGCGGCTCGCCGGTCACCGTGCCGATCTCGACGTGGTCGAAGCCGAGCATCGCCAGGCCGTCGATGCCGACGGCGTTCTTGTCGAAGCCGGCGGCGAGACCGAAGGGGCTGTGCAGGCGCAGCCCGAGCGCCTCGGTGCGCAGCTCCGGGTGGCGGGGGGCGAGCACGGCGGCGGCGAAGGTGCGCAGGACGGGGACGCGCGCGACCAGGCGGATCCACCGGAAGGCCAGGTGGTGGGCCTGCTCCGGGTCCATCCGCCGGAAGAGCAGGGTGAAGAGAGTCTTGTACATGGTGTCCTCATGAAGAGGGGGACACCGTTTCCGGTGTCCCCCTGGGGGCTGCTAGTCGCGGGCCGCGGTCAGATGCTCCGCGTGTTCCTGCAGTGAGCGGACGCCCACGTCACCGCGGTTGAGCGCGTCGATGCCCTGGACCGCGGCGGCGAGCGCCTGGACCGTCGTCAGGCAGGGCACGGACCGGGCCACGGCAGCCGTGCGGATGTCGTAGCCGTCGAGGCGGCCGCCGGTGCCGTACGGGGTGTTGACGATGAGGTCGACCTCGCCGTCGTGGATGAGCTGGACGATGGTCTTCTCGCCGTCCGGACCGGTGCCCTCGGAGTGCTTGCGCACGACCGTGGCGTTGATGCCGTTGCGCCTGAGGACCTCGGCGGTGCCGGAGGTGGCGAGCAGCTCGAACCCGTGCGCCACCAGCTCCCGCGCGGGGAAGATCATCGAGCGCTTGTCGCGGTTGGCGACCGAGATGAACGCGCGGCCCTTGGTCGGCAGCGGGCCGTAGGCACCGGCCTGCGACTTGGCGTACGCCGTGCCGAAGACGGAGTCGATGCCCATGACCTCGCCGGTGGAGCGCATCTCCGGGCCGAGGACGGTGTCGACGCCACGGCCGTGGATGTCCCGGAACCGGGACCACGGCAGCACGGCCTCCTTGACGGAGATCGGCGCGTCCAGCGGCAGCTCGCCGCCGTCGCCGTTCGCCGGGAGCAGCCCCTCGGCGCGCAGCTCGGCGACGGTGGCGCCCAGCGAGATCCGCGCGGCGGCCTTGGCCAGCGGCACCGCGGTCGCCTTGGAGGTGAAGGGGACGGTGCGCGAGGCGCGCGGGTTGGCCTCCAGGACGTAGAGGATGTCCCCGGAGAGCGCGAACTGGATGTTGATCAGACCGCGCACGCCGACACCCCGCGCGATGGCCTCCGTGGAGGCGCGCAGCCGCTTGATGTCGAAGCCGCCCAGGGTGATCGGGGGCAGGGCGCACGCCGAGTCGCCGGAGTGGATGCCGGCCTCCTCGATGTGCTCCATGACGCCGCCGAGGTACAGCTCCTCGCCGTCGTAGAGGGCGTCGACGTCGATCTCTATGGCGTCGTCGAGGAAGCGGTCGACGAGGACCGGCCGGGAGGGGCTGATCTCGGTCGACTCGGCGATGTAGGACTCCAGCCGGGTCTCGTCGTAGACGATCTCCATGCCGCGTCCGCCGAGCACGTAGGACGGGCGGACGAGGACCGGGTAGCCGATCTCGTCGGCGATGGCCTTGGCCTCGGCGAAGGTGGTGGCGGTGCCGTGCTTGGGGGCCGGCAGGCCGGCCTCCTTGAGGACCCGGCCGAAGGCGCCGCGGTCCTCGGCGGCGTGGATGGCCTCCGGGGAGGTGCCGACGATCGGCACGCCGTTGTCCTTGAGCGCCTGCGACAGGCCGAGCGGGGTCTGCCCGCCGAGCTGGACGACCACGCCCGCGACCGGTCCGGCCTGCTGCTCGGCGTGGACGATCTCCAGGACGTCCTCCAGGGTGAGCGGCTCGAAGTACAGCCGGTCGGAGGTGTCGTAGTCGGTGGAGACGGTCTCCGGGTTGCAGTTGACCATCACGGTCTCGTACCCGGCGTCGGACAGCGCGAAGGAGGCGTGGACGCAGGAGTAGTCGAACTCGATGCCCTGGCCGATGCGGTTCGGGCCGGAGCCCAGGATGATGACGGCCGGCTTCTCGCGCGGCGCGACCTCGGTCTCCTCGTCGTAGGAGGAGTAGAAGTACGGCGTCCTGGCGGCGAACTCGGCGGCGCAGGTGTCGACGGTCTTGTAGACCGGGCGGACGCCGAGCGCGTGCCGGACCTCGCGGACGACGTCCTCGCGCAGGCCGCGGATCTCGGCGATCTGCTGGTCGGAGAAGCCGTGCCGCTTGGCCTCGGCGAGCAGGCCGGCGGTCAGTTCGGACGTGGCGGCCAGCTCGTCGGCGATCTCCTTGATCAGGAAGAGCTGGTCGACGAACCAGGGGTCGATCTTCGTGGCGTCGAAGACCTCCTGCGGGGTGGCGCCCGCCCGGATGGCCCCCATGACCGCGTTGATCCGGCCGTCGGTCGGGCGGACCGCCTCGCGCAGCAGCTCGGCCTTGTCGCCGGGCTCGCCGACGAAGGTGAACTGGCTGCCCTTCTTCTCCAGCGAGCGCAGCGCCTTCTGGAAGGCCTCGGTGAAGTTGCGGCCGATGGCCATGGCCTCGCCGACCGACTTCATGGTGGTGGTGAGGGTGGAGTCCGCGCTCGGGAACTTCTCGAAGGCGAACCGGGGCGCCTTCACGACCACGTAGTCGAGCGTCGGCTCGAAGGAGGCCGGGGTCTCCTGGGTGATGTCGTTGGGGATCTCGTCCAGGGTGTAGCCGACGGCCAGCTTGGCGGCGATCTTGGCGATGGGGAAGCCGGTCGCCTTGGAGGCGAGCGCCGAGGAGCGCGACACGCGCGGGTTCATCTCGATGACGATGACCCGGCCGTCCACGGGGTCGACCGCGAACTGGATGTTGCAGCCGCCGGTGTCCACGCCGACCTCGCGGATGATCGCGATGCCGACGTCGCGCAGCACCTGGTACTCGCGGTCGGTCAGCGTCATCGCGGGCGCGACGGTGATCGAGTCGCCGGTGTGCACGCCCATGGGGTCGAAGTTCTCGATGGAGCAGACGACCACGACGTTGTCGTTCTTGTCGCGCATCAGCTCCAGCTCGTACTCCTTCCAGCCGAGGATGGACTCCTCCAGGAGCACCTCGGTGGTCGGCGAGAGGGTGAGGCCCTGCCCGGCGATGCGGCGCAGCTCCTCCTCGTCGTGGGCGAAGCCGGAGCCGGCGCCGCCCATGGTGAAGGACGGGCGGACGACGACCGGGTAGCCGCCGAGCGCCTCGACGCCCTTGAGGACGTCGTCCATGGAGTGGCAGATGTAGGACCGGGCGGACTCGCCGTGGCCGGTCTTCCTGCGGACCTCCTCCACGACCTCCTTGAACAGGTCGCGGTCCTCGCCCTTGTGGATCGCCTCCACGTTGGCGCCGATCAGCTCGACGCCGTACTTCTCCAGGACGCCGTTCTCGTGCAGCGAGATCGCGGTGTTGAGCGCCGTCTGGCCGCCCAGGGTGGGCAGCAGCGCGTCGGGCCGCTCCTTGGCGATGATCTTCTCGACGAACTCGGGGGTGATCGGCTCGACGTAGGTGGCGTCGGCGATCTCCGGGTCGGTCATGATCGTCGCCGGGTTGGAGTTCACCAGGACGACGCGCAGGCCCTCGGCCTTCAGGACCCGGCACGCCTGGGTGCCGGAGTAGTCGAACTCGGCGGCCTGGCCGATGACGATCGGGCCGGAGCCGATGACCAGGACGGACTGGATATCGGTGCGCTTAGGCACGCTGGCCCTCCATCAGGGAAACGAAGCGGTCGAACAGGTAGGCGGCGTCGTGCGGGCCCGCTGCCGCTTCGGGGTGGTACTGGACGCTGAAGGCCGGGCGGTCGAGCAGCCGGAGGCCCTCCACCACGTTGTCGTTCAGGCAGACGTGGGACACCTCGGCGCGGCCGAACGGGGTGTCGGAGGCCCCGTCGAGCGGGGCGTCGACGGCGAAGCCGTGGTTGTGCGCGGTGACCTCGACCTTGCCGGTCGTACGGTCCTGCACCGGCTGGTTGATGCCGCGGTGGCCGTACTTCAGCTTGTAGGTGCCGAAGCCGAGGGCGCGGCCCAGGATCTGGTTGCCGAAGCAGATGCCGAACAGCGGGGTGCCGCGCTCCAGGACCGCCCGCATCAGGGCGACCGGGTGGTCGGCGGTGGCGGGGTCGCCGGGGCCGTTGGAGAAGAACACGCCGTCCGGGTTCACGGCGTAGACGTCGTCCACGGTCGCGGTGGCCGGCAGGACGTGCACCTCGATGCCGCGTTCGGCCATGCGCTGCGGGGTCATGCCCTTGATGCCGAGGTCGACGGCGGCGACGGCGAACTTCTTCTCGCCGATCGCGGGCACGACGTACGGCTCGGTGGTGGCGACCTCGGCGGAGAGGTCGGCGCCCTTCATTTGGGGCGCCTCCTGGACGCGGGCCAGCAGCGCGGCGTCGTCGCGCACGGCGTCGCCGCTGAAGATGCCGACCCGCATGGCGCCGCGCTCGCGCAGGTGCCGGGTGAGGGCACGGGTGTCGATGCCGCTGATGCCGACGACGCCCTGCGCGGCGAGCTCGTCGTCCAGCGTGCGTGTCGAGCGCCAGCTGGAGGGCACGCGCGCGGGGTCGCGCACGACGTAGCCGGAGACCCAGATCTTCTTGGACTCCATGTCCTCGTCGTTGACGCCGGTGTTGCCGACGTGCGGGGCGGTCATCACCACGACCTGGCGGTGGTACGACGGGTCGGTGAGGGTCTCCTGGTAGCCGGTCATGCCGGTGGAGAACACCGCTTCGCCGAAGGTCTCCCCCACCGCCCCGTAGGCACGGCCGCGGAAGACCCGGCCGTCCTCCAGGACGAGTACGGCGGGAACCCTGGTGGTCCCCCTGGTGGAGGTTGTCATCGTGCGCCTTCCGTCTTGTCGGTCATCTGGTTCAGGGCTTCCACCCATGCGTCGTGCTCGGCCGCGTGGTCGGAGCGGAAGCCGGAGTCGATCAACCGCTCGCCGTGCGCCCAGGTGACGACGAGCAGGCCGCCCTCGGTGAGGACCTTGCCGGCGATGCCCTTGTCGAGCCGGGCCCCGCGCAGCGCCCGGGCCGGGACGAAGAAGTCGTTCGCCCCGGGGCGCACGACGTCCAGTCCGGCGTCGGTGAGCGTGAGCTCGGCCCGGCTGCGGGTGCCCAGGCCGTGCGCCACGATGCGGTCGAGCCACTGGCCGGCGGTGGTGGAGCCGTGGTAGCGGCCGCTCGTCGTCAGTCTCGCCGGGCCGGGGTCGTCCGGCGCGCCGTGCAGCTCGGGCAGGTCGCCCTGGAGCGTGCCGCGCCACTTCCAGCCCTCGCGCATCAGCCAGTAGACGAGCGCCACGAAGAGGGCGAGCCCGACGACCCAGCCGATGCGGGCGGCCCAGTCGGTCACTTCCGCCGATTCCTTCTCGGCGGCCAGCAGGAGTACAGGTGTCACGTGAGCTTCCCGTCGACGAGCGTGGCCTTGCCCCGGAGCCACGTGTGCGTGACACGGCCCGGCAGCTCGCGGCCCTCGTAGGGGGTGTTGCGGCTGCGCGAGGCGAAGCCCGCGGGGTCCACGGGACCACGGTATGCCGAGTCGACGAGGGTGAGGTTGGCGGGCTCACCTGCCGAGACGGGACGGCCGTGGCCCTCGGCCCGTCCGATGCGCGCGGGCGTGAAGGACATGCGGTCGGCGACGCCGGCCCAGTCCAGCAGGCCGGTGTCGACCATCGTCTCCTGCACCACCGACAGCGCGGTCTCCAGGCCGACCATGCCCATGGCTGCGGCGGCCCACTCGCAGTCCTTGTCCTCGTGCGGGTGCGGGGCGTGGTCGGTGGCGACGATGTCGATGGTGCCGTCGGCGAGCGCCTCGCGCAGGGCCATGACGTCGCGCTCGGTGCGCAGCGGCGGGTTGACCTTGTAGACCGGGTCGTACGACCGGACCAGCTCGTCGGTGAGGAGGAGGTGGTGCGGGGTGACCTCGGCGGTGACCCGGATGCCGCGGGACTTGGCCCAGCGGACGATCTCGACGCTGCCCGCGGTCGACAGGTGGCAGATGTGGACGCGGGAGCCGACGTGCTCGGCGAGCAGCACGTCCCGGGCGATGATCGACTCCTCGGCGACGGCCGGCCAGCCGCCGAGCCCCAGCTCGGCGGAGACGACGCCCTCGTTCATCTGGGCGCCCTCGGTGAGGCGGGGCTCCTGCGCGTGCTGGGCGACGACCCCGTCGAAGGCCTTCACGTACTCCAGGGCGCGGCGCATGATCACGGCGTCGTGGACGCACTTGCCGTCGTCGGAGAAGACGGTGACGCCGGCCGCGGACTCGTGCATGGCGCCCAGCTCGGCGAGCTTCCGCCCCTCCAGGCCGACGGTGACGGCGCCGATGGGCTGCACGTCGCAGTAGCCGGACTCCTGGCCGAGCCGCCAGACCTGCTCGACGACGCCGGCGGTGTCGGCGACCGGGAAGGTGTTGGCCATGGCGAAGACGGTGGTGTAGCCGCCGCTCGCCGCCGCGCGGGTGCCGGTCAGCACGGTCTCGGAGTCCTCGCGGCCGGGCTCGCGCAGGTGGGTGTGCAGGTCGACCAGGCCGGGCAGCAGGATCTTGCCGTCGGCCTCGACGACCTCCGCGCCCTCGGCGAAGAGGCCGGTGCCGACCCGGGCGATCGTCTCGCCGTCGATCAGGACGTCCTGCGGCTCGCCGCCGAGCACCTTCGCACCGCGGATCAGGATCTTGCTCATGGTTCTTACTTCTCCTCGGTGGTGCGGAGTTCGGCGGCGGGCGCGAAGCGCCTCGTGGTGAGGGTGGCGGGCGACGGGTGGGCCAGGGCGGGTTCGTTGCCGCCGAGGAGCAGGTACAGGACGGCCATCCGGATGGAGACGCCGTTGGCGACCTGTTCGATCACGGTGCAGCGGTCGGAGTCCGCGACGTCGGCGGTGATCTCCATGCCGCGGACCATCGGGCCGGGGTGCATCACGACGGCGTGCTCGGGCATCCGCGCCATGCGGTCGCCGTCCAGGCCGTAGCGACGCGAGTACTCCCGCTCGGTGGGGAAGAAGGCGGCGTTCATCCGCTCGCGCTGGACGCGCAGCATCATGACCGCGTCGGACTTGGTCAGCGTCGAGTCGAGGTCGTAGGAGACCTCGCAGGGCCAGGTCCCGACGCCGACCGGCAGCAGGGTCGGCGGGGCGACCAGGGTGACCTCGGCGCCGAGGGTGTGCAGCAGGTCGACGTTGGAGCGGGCGACCCGGCTGTGCAGGACGTCGCCGACGATCGTGATGCGCCGGCCGGAGAGGTCCTGCCCGAGTCCGGCGTCCCGGCCGACCAGCCGGCGCCGCATGGTGAAGGCGTCGAGCAGGGCCTGGGTGGGGTGCTGGTGGGTGCCGTCGCCCGCGTTGATGACGTGGGCGTCGATCCAGCCGGAGGTGGCGAGGCGGTACGGGGCCCCGGATGCGCCGTGCCGGATGACCACGGCGTCGACGCCCATGGCCTCCAGGGTCTGGGCGGTGTCCTTCAGGGACTCGCCCTTGGAGACGCTGGAGCCCTTCGCGGTGAAGTTGATGACGTCCGCGGAGAGCCGCTTCTCGGCGGCCTCGAAGGAGATCCGGGTGCGGGTGGAGTCCTCGAAGAAGAGGTTGACGACGGTCCGGCCGCGCAGGGTCGGGAGTTTCTTGATCGGCCGGTCGGCGACCCGGGCCATCTCCTCGGCGGTGTCGAGGATCAGGACGGCGTCGTCGCGGGTGAGGTCGGCGGCCGAGATGAGATGACGCTGCATCTGTCAGGCTCCGTGAGGAAGTTCAATGTGGTGAAATCGGGCAGACGGGTACGCGCGTGGGCGTGCCGAGCCGGCGCACGCCGTCGGCGCGCGCTCCGCGGTGCTACTGGGAGGTCCGCTTGGCGCCGAGCAGCACGGTGTCGCGACCGTCCTCCTCGGCGAGCAGGACCTTGACCGTCTCCCGCAGCGACGTGGGGAGGTTCTTGCCGACGTAGTCGGCGCGGATGGGCAGTTCGCGGTGGCCGCGGTCGACGAGGACGGCGAGCTGCACCGCGCGGGGGCGCCCGATGTCGTTCAGCGCGTCGAGGGCGGCGCGGATGGTGCGGCCGGAGAAGAGCACGTCGTCGACGAGGACGACCAGGCGGCCGTCGATGCCGTCACCGGGGATCTCGGTGCGGGCCAGCGCACGCGGCGGGTGCATGCGCAGGTCGTCGCGGTACATGGTGATGTCCAGCGAGCCGACCGGGACCTTGCGCTCGGTGATCTGCTCGAGCTTGGCGGCGAGCCGCCGGGCGAGGAAGACGCCTCGGGTCGGGATGCCGAGGAGCACCACGTCGTCGGCGCCCTTGGCGCGTTCGACGATCTCGTGGGCGATGCGGGTCATGACCCGCGCGATGTCGGGGCCCTCGAGAACGGGCCGCGCATCGGAGCGTGCGTCCTGCGTGTCGTGCTTGTCCATGTGAAACGGACCTCCTTCTCCGCCTCACGGGACGGACCTTAAAGGACGTCGGATTGCGTCGCTCAGGCTATCAGGTCGCGATCCGCCCGGAGCGACACCCCAGATCACCCCAATGGCGTAGCCGATCTTCGCTACCACGGAAGAGTCGGTGTGGACCATTCGGCTTGACGCACGAGAGTAACGCTGCGTAACCTCACAGTGAGTTACCAGCCGCGCGGCATGGAAATCGGCCAGAGCCGCGTCGACACAGTGCCGGGGAGCTATATGTCCAGCGAATACGCCAAACAGCTCGGGGCCAAGCTCCGGGCGATCCGCACCCAGCAGGGCCTTTCCCTCCACGGTGTCGAGGAGAAGTCCCAGGGCCGCTGGAAGGCGGTCGTGGTCGGCTCGTACGAGCGCGGCGACCGCGCCGTGACCGTGCAGCGCCTCGCGGAGCTGGCTGACTTCTACGGCGTCCCGGTGCAGGAGCTGCTGCCCGGTACGACTCCGGGCGGCGCCGCCGAGCCGCCGCCGAAGCTGGTCCTGGACCTGGAGCGGCTGGCCACGGTGCCGGCCGAGAAGGCGGGCCCGCTGCAGCGCTACGCGGCGACGATCCAGTCGCAGCGCGGTGACTACAACGGCAAGGTGCTCTCCATCCGCCAGGACGACCTGCGCACCCTCGCCGTCATCTACGACCAGTCGCCCTCGGTCCTCACCGAGCAGCTGATCAGCTGGGGCGTCCTGGACGCGGACGCGCGCCGCGCGGTGGCCTCGCACGAGGAGGCGTAACCGCTCCGCGGGTACGCAGAAACGTGCCGCCGGGGTGGCCGGAACCTCATGGGTTCCGGCCACCCCGGCGGTTTTTCGTCAGCCGGTCGCGGTCTCGTGTCGGCCGCGGGCCGTCGAGGGCCGAGCGCGCGGTTCCCCGCGCCCCTGCCGGGCGCTCCTACTCCCGGCGCAGGGACGGCTTGAGCTCCTTGAGCCGACCGAGCAGCCCGTTCACGAACGAGGGCGACTCGTCCGTCGAGAACTCCTTGGCCAGCTGCACCATCTCGTCGAGGACGACGGCGTCCGGGGTCTCGTCGACCCAGATCAGCTCGTACGCGCCGAGACGCAGGATGCTGCGGTCGACGACCGGCATCCGGTCGAGCGTCCAGCCGACCGCGTACTGGCCGAGCAGCTCGTCGATGCGCTTCGCGTGCTCCGCGTAACCCTCGACGAGCTGCATCGTGTACTCGCTCACCGGCGGCTGCCGGGTGTCGGACCGGGCGTGCCGGACCCAGTCGGCGAGGACGGTCAGGACCTCGGCGCCGCGCTGGTCGCCCTCGAAGATGATCTGGAAGGCACGCTTGCGGGCCGTGTTGCGGGCAGCCACGGTTAGCTGTTCACCCGGCCGAGGTAGTCGCTGGTGCGGGTGTCGACCTTGATCTTCTCACCGGTGGTGATGAAGAGCGGGACCTGGATCTGGTGGCCGGTCTCCAGCGTGGCCGGCTTGGTGCCGCCGGTGGAGCGGTCGCCCTGGACGCCCGGCTCGGTCTCCTGGATGGTCAGCTCGACGGCGGCCGGGAGCTCGACGAAGAGCACCTCGCCCTCGTGCTGGGCGACGGTGGCGGTGAAGCCCTCGACGAGGAAGTTGGCGGCGTCGCCGACGGCCTTGCGGTCGACCATGAGCTGGTCGTAGGTCTCCATGTCCATGAAGACGAAGTAGTCGCCGTCCATGTAGGAGAACTGCATGTCGCGCTTGTCGACGGTGGCCGTTTCGACCTTGACGCCGGCGTTGAAGGTCTTGTCGACGACCTTGCCGGAGAGCACGTTCTTGAGCTTGGTGCGCACGAAGGCCGGGCCCTTGCCGGGCTTGACGTGCTGGAACTCGACGACGGACCAGAGCTGGCCGCCTTCGAGCTTGAGCACCATGCCGTTCTTGAGGTCGTTCGTGGAAGCCACGGTTGCGGAATCTCCTGGACTGGACTGACGTGGACGACGGCCGGGGCGTACGCCTGCGCCCAGCTCAGGGCTAGAGCGCGAGCAGCTCCTTGGTCGTGATGGTGAGTAGCTCGGGTCCGCCGTCCGCCTCGGGGCGCACGACGAGCGTGTCATCGATCCGGACTCCGCCCCGGCCCGGGAGGTGAACCCCCGGTTCGACGGTGACCGGCACACAAGCGTCCAGTTTACCCATGGCCGACGGGCTCAATTGAGGGTCCTCGTCGATTTCCAGTCCTACGCCGTGACCGGTGAGCCTGGGGAGCGCCTCGGCGTACCCGGCGGAATCCAGGACGTGGCGTGCCGCGCGGTCCACGTCGCGGCAGGCGGCGCCGGGGACGAGGGACTCGCGTCCGGCGCGCTGGGCGGAGAAGACGAGGTCGTACAGCTCGATCTGCCAGTCCGCGGGGGCCGTGCCGATGACGAACGTACGGCCGATCTCGCAGCGGTAGCCGCGGTAGGTGGCGCCGAGGCAGACGGAGAGGAAGTCGCCCTCCTCGACGCGGCGGTCGGTGGGACGGTGACCGGGACGGCCGGCGTTCGGGCCGGTGGCGACGGAGGTGGGGAAGGCGGGACCGTCGGCGCCGTGGTCGACCAGACGGCGTTCGAGTTCGAGGGCGAGGTGGCGTTCGGTGCGGCCGACGAGGATGGATTCCAGGAGTTCGCCGAGGGCCTGGTCGGTGATCTCCGCGCCGATCCGGAGGCAGGAGATCTCCTCCTCGTCCTTGACGACGCGGAGCTGTTCGACGGCGCAGCCGATGCCGGCGAGGCGGAGGCGGGGAGCGGTGTCGCGGATCGCGTGGTGGCGGGTCACCGTGAGGTGGTGCTCCTCGACGGCGAGGGAGTCGGCGCCCTGGCCCACGGCGAGACCGGCGGCCGCGACGACGGCGTCGTCGCCGTCACCGGGCAGGACGTGGACGCGCAGGGACTCGTCGGGGCGGCCCTGCGGGGAGCGGTCGTCGGGCGGGCCTGTGCACACCAGCAGGTCCTCGGTTCCGCCGAGCAGCAGCACGGCGCCCTCGGGGGCGGCGCCGGCGAGGTAGCGCACGTTTGCGGGCCGGGACACCAGCGCCGCCGCGCTGCCGCCCGCGTTGCAGCATTCCCTCAGCCGCGTCCGGCGGACCGCGTAGACCTCTGACATTCTTCGAGCGTAGGGGCGGTGGCCGGATGTCGCCGGTCGAGCGGGGCCGAGTGGGGGTGCCGCGGGACGCGTGGGGTCACGTCGTGGGGCCGGGGGTGCGGTGGTGCGGCCCGGGCGGCCACGGGAGTCCCGCGTTCACCACTGCGGAGGGCTCGCTATCGCACGGGCCAGGACGTCGTCCAGGATGCGGGCCGTCTCCGGTACGTCCAGCTGGGAGTTGTCGATGATGGGGAGGCCCGAGCCGTACCAGCCGGCCATACGGCCGTGGATGCGGGCCACCTCCTCGTCGGTGAGGCGGCGGTTGCCCGAGCGTTCGGCGTTGCGCTCCAGGACGACGTCCAGGCCCGGCAGGAGGACCACGGGGAGCAGGCCGGGGCCCACGTGGCGCTTCCAGCCGCCGAGGCCGACGACCGGGCGGTCGGGGAAGACCGCGTCGTCGAGGATGCAGGAGATCCCGTTGGCGAGGAAGTTGCGCGCCGCGAACCCACAGGTGCGGCGGGCCAGACGGTACTGCGCCTCCGAGTGGTCGTTCCACCCGGACTGCGGGTCGGCGAACCCGGAGCGGACCCACTCGCGTACGTCGTCGAGGCTGATGTGGGCGGTCGGCACCCGGCGGTGGTCCGCCCAGTACTTGGCCACGCTCGTCTTGCCGGCGCCCGCGGGGCCTATGAGCAGCACCGCGAGGATCGTGCCGGCCGGGTCGGGTGCGGCGGGGGTCTGCGGCGGGCTGGGCATGGCGACGGGGGCGCCGGGCGGCAGCGGCACGTGGCCGGTGGCGTCCGGCGGCGGGGGCATCGAGGCGTGCTGCGGACCCGCGGAGGACGGGGTGGGGCCGGGCGGGGGCGCCGGGTAGCCCGGTGCCGGGGGAGGCACGGGCGCTGGGGCGGGGCCCGGGTGCTGGCCCGGGTGGTGTGCGGCCGGTGACCAGCCGGCGGCCGGTCCGTGCCCCGGCTGGTGGGGCGGCGGCAGCGGAGAACCCACTGCGTGCTGCATCCGGTGCCACTCCGTCTCGTACAGGCGATGGGGCGCTGACAGCGGGGGTGCCCCGCGTGCTACCGAACGGTACCGCCCCCTGCCGTCGTTGTGTGAACGGCCGGGGGCGGCGATGAGTGCCCGTGTTACTCCCCCACCTCGCCGTACGCGGCGAGGAGGACGGCCGGGTCGGGGCTTTCGAACACGGTGGGCTTGGCGAGGCCGTCGAGGACGACGAAGCGCAACAGGTCGCCGCGGGACTTCTTGTCGACCTTCATGTTCTCCAGCAGCTTGGGCCACTGGTCGTAGCGGTAGTGCAGGGGGAGGCCGACCGAGGCGAGGACCGTGCGGTGGCGGTCCGCGGTGGCGTCGTCCAGGCGGCCCGCGAGGCGGCCCAGTTCGGCGGCGAAGTGCATGCCGACGGAGACCGCCGCGCCGTGGCGCCACTTGTAGCGCTCGTTCTTCTCGATGGCGTGGCCGAGGGTGTGACCGTAGTTCAGGATCTCGCGCAGGCCCGATTCCCTGAGGTCGGAGGAGACGACGTCCGCCTTGACCCGGATCGAGCGCTCGATCAGTTCCGCGGTGTGCGGGCCGGCCGGGGTGCGGGCGGCCTCGGGGTCGGACTCGATGAGGTCCAGGATCACCGGGTCGGCGATGAAGCCGGCCTTGATGACCTCGGCGAGCCCGGAGACGTAGTCGTTGACCGGGAGGGAGTCCAGGGCGGCCAGGTCGCACAGCACGCCGGCGGGCGGGTGGAAGGCGCCCACCAGGTTCTTGCCCTCGGCGGTGTTGATGCCCGTCTTGCCGCCCACGGCCGCGTCGACCATGGCCAGCACGGTGGTCGGGACCGCGATCCAGCGGACTCCGCGCAGCCAGGTCGCGGCGACGAATCCGGCCAGGTCGGTGGTGGCGCCGCCACCCACGCCCACGATGACGTCGGTGCGGGTGAAACCTGACTGGCCCAGTGCCTTCCAGCAGTAGGCGGCGACCTCGGCGGTCTTGGCCTCCTCCGCGTTGGGCACCTGGACGGCGATCGCCTCGTAGCCCTGTTCGGCCAGGTCGGCGCGGAGCGCCTCGCCGGTCTCGGCCAGTGCCTCGGGGTGCACGACCGCGACCCGCTTGGCCCTCTCGCCGATCAGCCCGCCGAGTTCGCCCAGGAGCTGACGGCCCACCAGGACGTCGTAGGGGGCGGTGTCCCCCGTGCCGCCGACGTGGATCCGCGTCACTGCCTCGCTGCTGCTCATGCTTCCTTCATCTCCAGGGCGTCCAGGACGGCTTCGGTGACCTCTTCGGGCGTACGGCCGTCCGTGGGCACGACGGCCGTCGCGGCCTCCTCGTACAGGTGCCGGCGGGCCTCCATCAGCTCGCGCCACTGCTTGCGCGGGTTGACCGCGAGGAGCGGGCGTGCGACGCCCAGGCCGGTGCGCCTGACGGCTTCCTCCACGTCCATCGAGAGGTACACGACCCGCTGGCCGGTGAGCAGTCCACGGGTGTCCGCGTCGAGGACCGCGCCGCCGCCGAGCGCCAGGACGCCCTCGTGCTCGGTGAGCGCCGTGCGCACCGCGCGCTTCTCGAGGGCGCGGAAGGCGGGCTCGCCCTCGTCGACGAAGATGTCGGCGATGGCGCGGCCCTCGGCGGTGACGATGTCGTCGTCGGTGTCGCGGTAGGTGACGCCCAGGCGTTCGGCGAGCAGCCGTCCCACGGTGGACTTGCCCACGCCCATCGGACCGACCAGCACGATGGCCGGCGAGCTCATCGGATGGCCAGGTTCTCGAGGTACGACGTCACGTTGCGGCGGGTCTCGGTGACGCTGTCGCCGCCGAACTTCTCCGCCACCGCGTCCGCGAGGACCAGGGCGACCATCGCCTCGGCGACGATGCCGGCGGCCGGCACGGCGCACACGTCGGAGCGCTGGTGGTGGGCGGCGGCCTCCTCACCGGTGACGACGTCCACGGTCCTCAGCGCGCGCGGCACGGTCGCGATCGGCTTCATCGCCGCGCGGACGCGCAGCGGCTCGCCGGTGGTCAGTCCGCCCTCGGTGCCGCCGGAGCGGCCCGAGGCGCGCTTGATGCCGTCGGGGGTGGCGAGGATCTCGTCGTGCGCCTTGGAGCCGGGAACGCGGGCGAGGTCGAAGCCGTCGCCGACCTCGACTCCCTTGATCGCCTGGATGCCCATGAGGGCGGCGGCCAGGCGGGCGTCCAGACGGCGGTCCCAGTGGACGTGCGAGCCGAGGCCGACCGGGACGCCGTACGCCAGGACCTCGACCACGCCGCCGAGGGTGTCGCCGTCCTTGTGGGCCTGGTCGATCTCGGCGACCATCGCCTTCGAGGCGTCCGCGTCCAGGCAGCGCACCGGGTCCTCGTCCAGCCGCTCCACGTCGGCGGGGGTCGGGTACACACCGTACGGCGCCCTGGCCGCGGCCAGCTCGACGACGTGGCTGACGACCTCGATGCCGGCCGTCTCCTTCAGGTACGACCGTGCCACCGCGCCCAGCGCCACACGGGCGGCGGTCTCGCGGGCGGAGGCCCGCTCCAGGACCGGCCGGGCCTCGTCGAAGCCGTACTTCTGCATGCCGGCCAGGTCGGCGTGGCCGGGGCGGGGGCGGGTCAGCGGGGCGTTGCGCGCCAGGCCGGCCAGCACCTCCGGGTCGACCGGGTCGGCCGCCATGACCTGCTCCCACTTCGGCCACTCGGTGTTGCCCACCATGACCGCGACCGGGGAACCGAGGGTCAGACCGTGCCGGACGCCGCCGAGGAAGGTGACCTCGTCGCGCTCGAACTTCATCCGGGCGCCGCGCCCGTAGCCCAGCCGTCGCCTCGCGAGGTGGTCCGCCACCATGTCCGTGGTGATCGGCACCCCGGCGGGAAGGCCCTCCAGCGTCGCCACGAGTGCGGGACCGTGCGACTCCCCCGCGGTCAGCCAGCGCAACCTGCTCAACGGTGCTCCTCCATGCTCGCGCCTCGGTACTGCCCCGCGCACACGTGTCCTCGTGCACGGCTGTGGCGCGACGGGGTGCGCGGCCCCGTTCCGCCACCTCCGATCCTCCCACGGCCGGGCCGGGCGTCCGGCCGCCGGTCCACCAGGCGGACGGGCGGGATCACGGCCGGGCGGTACGCGATCCTGCGCTTGGCCTCGACGGCCCGGGACGCGACGACGGCGAGCACGGTCAGGGCCGGTGCCGTGCAGGGAACGCCTTCCCCTCCCGTGTTCCGCCCCTGCGGAACCGGGTGGACGCTATCGGGCCGCGAGCGCCCGCTCGCCCGCTTTCCGCATGGCGTCCAGCGGGGCCGGTGAACGCCCCGTCATCTGCTCCACCTGGAGCACCGCCTGGTGCACCAGCAGGTCCAGCCCGCTGACCACGGCGCCCCCGTGCGCCGACCAGCGGGCGGCGAGGGCGGTCGGCCAGGGGTCGTAGAGCACGTCGAAGAGGGCGGCCGGGCGTTCCGGGACGGCCGCGGCGAGGGCGTCCGTGACGCCGGCCGGGGTGGTGCTGACGACCAGCGGGGCGTGCAGGGCCTGCTCGGCGTCGTCCCAGGCGGCGATGCGGACCGTGACGTCGAGCCGCTCGGCCCACTCCCGCATCTCCGTCGCGCGTGCCTCGCTGCGGACGTGGACGGTGACCTCGCCCGAGCAGATCCGGGCCAGCGCGGCCAGCGCGGAGGAGGCGGTGGCGCCCGCGCCGATGATGGCGGCGGACTCCACCTTGTCGATGCCGTGCTCGCGCAGGGCGGCGACCATTCCGGGGATGTCGGTGTTGTCGCCGGTCCGGCGGCCGTCCGGCGTGAGGACGACCGTGTTGACCGCCTCGACGGACGTCGCGGTCTCGCTGACCGAGTCGAGCAGCGGGATCACCGCCCGCTTCAGCGGCATGGTCAGCGACAGTCCCGCCCACTCGGCTCCGAGCGTGTCGAAGAAGCCGGGCAGGGACGTCTCGTCGACCTCGAAGCGGTCGTACGTCCA
Organism: Streptomyces sp. NPDC126497; assembly: GCF_040302425.1. NCBI lineage: Bacteria > Bacillati > Actinomycetota > Actinomycetes > Kitasatosporales > Streptomycetaceae > Streptomyces > Streptomyces sp. NPDC126497. Next base: position 119,580 of record NZ_JBEORT010000006.1, on the reverse strand, counting down.
GCCGTCCAGGCCCAGCTCGGCGTAGGCGGCACGGTGCAGCACCGGGGAGAGCGAGTGGGCGATCGGGGAGCCGAGTACGGCGGCCCTGCGGGCGGCGGGCATCAGTTGTCCCTCGACGCGTTGAACTTCTCGACGAGCTTCTCGTGCTCGGCGATGGTCTTGGCGAACTCGGTCTTGTGCATGCCGTCCGTGGCGACGAAGTACATCCAGCCGTCGCTCGTCGGGTTCAGCGCGGCCTGCAGGGCCTCCTCGCCCGGGTTGCCGATCGGGCCGGGCGGCAGGCCCGTGTTGGTGTAGGTGTTGTACGGGTCGGGGTTGCTGTTGATCTCCGACTCGGAGATGTCGATCTCGCTCTGGCCCAGGAGGTAGTTGAAGGTCGAGTCGAACTGGAGTTTCCGGTTCGTCTCGGTGTTGGTGGGCTTGAGGCGGTTGTAGATCACCTCGGACATCTTGCGGAAGTCGTCGTGGGTCTTGCCCTCCGCCTGGACCAGGCTCGCGACCGTCACCAGCTCCCACGGCCCCTCGAGACCGAGGCTCTCGGCCTTCCCCTCGAAGTCCATCTCCTCGTACTTCCCGGCGGCACGGGCCACCATCTGCTTCAGCACGTCCTCGGGTTTCTGGCCCTTGGCGACGGCGTAGCTCGACGGGTAGAGGAAGCCCTCCAGCGGATCCTTGACGTCCGCGTGGTTCACGGCCCAGTCGGGCAGGCCGAGGGTCTTCCACTTGGTCTCGGCGACCTCGGCCGTGGTGCCCTCGTCGACCTTGAGGCGCTTGTCGATGAGCTCGTAGACGGCGGCGTTGCGCTTGCCCTCGGCGATGACCAGGTTGTCGCGGCTCTTGGGGCTGAGCATCAGTTCGACCGCGCTCGCGGCCGACATCTCCTTCTCCAGCGTGTACACGCCGTCCTGGATGGCCTTGCCCTGCGGGTTGGCCGCCTGGGCCGCGACGAAGGCGTCGACGCTCTTGACCACGCCCATCTTCTTGAGCTCCTGGCCGATGGCATACCCGCCGGCGCCCTTGGGGATGACGACGGTCACCTGCTCGCCGTTGCCGGCCCCCGCGAAATCCGGGGCGCTGCCGAAACGATCCTGGTAGAACTGGTAGCCGAAGTAGCCGACACCGGCGATGCCGCCGCCGAAGACCACCACCACGACAAGACAGGCCAGTCCGCTGCGTCGTTTCTTCTCCTTACCGCCCCGGCCCCGGCGCTCGCCGCGTCCGCGCCGGGCCTCCGGCTCGTCGTCGCGCTCGTCGTCGTCGCGCTCGTCGTCGTCACCGCCCGCGAAGAAGGCGTGTTCGCCCTGGTCGGGACCCGGGTCCCAGTCGGTCTGCGGCTCGGGTTCGGCGCGGCGGCGGCCGGGCGGCTCGGGCGGCGGGTAGGCGTCGGGGGTGCCGTAGTGGTCGGCCTGCTCACCGCCGTACGTCCCGGCCTGCTGCGCGTACGGATCGGCGGAGTAGGGGTCCTGCGGGTAGGAGCCCGTGGGCCAGCCGTTCTGGTCGTACTGCGGCTGTTGCTGCTGGGGGGTGTACTGCTGCTGGTCGTACGGGAACTGGTGCCGCTGGTCGTACGGCGAGGACCGCTGCCCGTCGTACCCGTGCTGCTCCCCGGTGCCCCAGTCGCCGTACTGCTGGTGCGTCTGCGGCTGCTGCGGATAGTGCTGTGGCTGGCCGCCGTAGGGGGACTGCTGACCCTGCTGGGTCTGCTGTCCGCCCCATCCGCCGTCCCCGTACAACGGGTCGTCCGGATGCCACGGTTCGGAGCCCTGGCCCCGGCCATACTCAGTCATCGATCCCCTAGAGCCGCGAGACGGTGGGCGCGCGGCCACCTGAAGACCGCGGCTCCCGTGCCGCCTCTCGCTGTGCGGCGGCTGTTCGAACACCGTCCGCATCGCGCGGAACGTTACCGTACCGCGATCAGATGACCGCTTCGACGCCCTCACCGGGCGGTCCGCCTGACACCCGTTCGGATTCCAGTGCCTGCTGGAGGATGATCACGGCGGCGGCCTGGTCGATGACCGACCGGCCCTTCTTGGACCTGACGCCGGAGGCGCGCAGCCCCTGGCTCGCCGTGACCGTGGTCATCCGCTCGTCGACCAGGCGCACCGGGACGGGCGCGATGCCGCGGGCCAGCTCCTGCGCGAAGCCCCTGACCTTGACCGCGGCCGGGCCCTCGCCCCCCTTGAGGGAACGGGGAAGACCGACCACGACCTCGATCGGCTCGTACTCCTCGACGAGGTGCCGCAGCCTGCGGTGCGCGGCGGGGACGTCCCGGCCGGGGACGGTCTCGACCGGCGTGGCGAGGATGCCGTCGGGGTCGCACGAGGCGACCCCGATGCGGGCGTCCCCGACGTCGATCGCGAGGCGGCGGCCGCGTCGCATCACCGGGCCGCCCGCCTGCTCGTTCGCCGGTCCGTTCACTGGGCGGTGTCCGCCACGAGCCGCTCCACGGCGTCGACGGCCTCGCCGACGGCGGCGGGGTTCTGGCCGCCGCCCTGGGCGACGTCCGGCTTGCCGCCACCGCCGCCGCCGAGGGTCTTGGCGGCGGTGCGGACCAGGTCACCGGCCTTGAGGCCGCGCTCGCGGGCGGCCTCGTTGGTGGCGATGACCGTCAGCGGCTTGCCGTTGTTCACGGTGAACAGGGCGACCACGGCGGCCCGGCCGCCCTGGATGCGGCCGCGGACGTCGAGGACCAGCTTGCGCAGGTCGTCCGGGGTGGTGCCGTCGGGCACCTGGCCGGTGACGAGGGCGACGCCCTTGATGTCCTTGGCGGACCCGGCGAGACCGGCGGCGGCCTGCAGCACCTTCTCGGCGCGGAACCTCTCGATCTCCTTCTCGGCGTCCTTGAGCTTGCCGAGCATGGCGGAGACCTTCTCCGGAAGCTCCTCCGAGCGGCCCTTGAGCAGTTCGGTGAGCTGGTTGACGACCGTGTGCTCGCGGGCGAGGAAGTTGTAGGCGTCCACGCCGACCAGGGCCTCGATGCGGCGCACGCCGGAGCCGATGGAGGACTCGCCGAGCAGCTTCACCAGGCCCAGCTGGGCGGTGTTGTGCACGTGGGTGCCGCCGCACAGCTCCTTGGAGAAGTCCCCGATGGTCACGACGCGCACGCGCTCGCCGTACTTCTCGCCGAACTCGGCGATGGCGCCCTGCTTCTTGGCCTCCTCGATGCCCATGACGTCGGCGCGCACGTCGAGGTCGCGGGCGAGCACCTCGTTGATCTTCTGCTCGACGTCGGTCATCACGGCCGTCGGCACGGCGGACGGCGAACCGAAGTCGAAGCGGAAGCGGCCGGGCTGGTTCTCGGAGCCGGCCTGGGCGGCCGTCGGGCCGAGGGCGTCGCGCAGGGCCTGGTGGGTGAGGTGGGTGGCCGAGTGGGCGCGGGCGATGGCCTTGCGGCGGCGGTCGTCGATGGAGGCGTGGGCCCTGGCGCCGACGGTGACCTCGCCGACCTGGACGACGCCCTTGTGGACGTACACGCCCGGGACCGGCTTCTGGCAGTCGCGGATCTCGATGACGGCGCCGCTGTCGGCCCTGATCCGGCCGGTGTCGCCGATCTGGCCGCCGCCCTCGGCGTAGAACGGGGTGCGGTCGAGGACGATCTCGACCTCGTCGCCCTCGGTGGCGGCCGGTGAGGAGACGCCGTCGACGAGGATGCCGACGATCGTGGACTCGCCCTCGGTGTCGGTGTAGCCGATGAAGTCGGTGGCACCGGCGCGGTCGGCGATCTCGCGGTAGGCGCCGAGGTCGGCGTGGCCGGTCTTCTTGGCCTGGGCGTCGGCCTTGGCGCGCTCCCGCTGCTCCTTCATCAGGCGCCGGAAGCCGTCCTCGTCCACGGAGAGACCCTGTTCGGCGGCCATCTCCAGGGTGAGGTCGATCGGGAAGCCCCAGGTGTCGTGGAGCAGGAAGGCCTTGTCGCCGGGGAGCACGGTGGAGCCGGCGGCCTTGGTGTCGCTGACGGCGGTGTCGAGGATGTTGGTGCCGGCCTTCAGCGTCTTGAGGAAGGCGTTCTCCTCGGCGAGGGCGACCTTCTCGATCCGCTCGCGGTCGGTGACCAGCTCCGGGTACTGCTGCCCCATCATGCCGATGACGACGTCGATCAGGTCCTTGACGACCGGGCCGGTGGCGCCGAGCAGGCGCATGTTGCGGATGGCGCGGCGCATGATGCGGCGCAGCACGTAGCCGCGGCCCTCGTTGCCGGGGGTGACGCCGTCGCCGATGAGCATCACGGAGGTGCGCATGTGGTCGGTGACCACGCGCAGCGAGACGTCCGAGGCCTGGGCGTCGCCGTAGCGGACGCCGGTCAGCTCGGTGGCCTTGTCGATGACGGCCATGGAGGTGTCGATCTCGTACATGTTCTGCACGCCCTGCAGAATCATGGCGAGCCGCTCGAGGCCGAGACCGGTGTCGATGTTCTTGCTCGGCAGGTCCCCGAGGATCTCGAAGTCGTCCTTGCCGGTGCCCTCGCCCCGCTCGTACTGCATGAAGACGAGGTTCCAGATCTCCACGTACCGCTCGTCGTTGACGGCGGGGCCGCCCTCGACGCCGAACTCGGGGCCGCGGTCGTAGTTGATCTCGGAGCAGGGGCCGCAGGGCCCGGGCACGCCCATGGACCAGAAGTTGTCCTTCTTGCCCAGGCGCTGGATGCGCTCGGCGGGCACGCCGACGACGTCGCGCCAGATCTGCTCGGCCTCGTCGTCGTCCTGGTAGACGGTGATCCACAGGCGCTCGGGGTCGAGGCCGTAACCGCCCTTGTCCTGGGCGCCGGTGAGCAGCTCCCAGGCGAGCTTGATGGCGCCTTCCTTGAAGTAGTCGCCGAACGAGAAGTTGCCGCACATCTGGAAGAACGTGCCGTGGCGGGTGGTCTTGCCGACCTCTTCGATGTCGGGGGTGCGCACGCACTTCTGCACGCTGGTGGCGCGGTCGAAGGGCGGCTTGACCTCGCCCAGGAAGTAGGGCTTGAAGGGCACCATGCCGGCCGGGACGAGCAGCAGAGTCGGGTCGTCCGCGATGAGCGACGCCGACGGGACGACGGTGTGCCCGCGCTCCTCGAAGAAGCTCAGCCAGCGGCGGCGGATCTCGGCCGACTCCATCAGTGGTCCTCATTCCGGTTGTACGGGTACGTCGTGTACGTCTGGTGCGCCGGTTTCTGCGCCGGTCCCTCGACGTACTCGGTGCTGTTGCGGTTCTCGATGACGGCGTAGCCCCGGGGTGCGGGGAGTTCGCGGTCGACGGGGGCGTTGAGTCCGAGCGCGTCGCCCAGTTCGGCCTCGCGCCGGGCCATGTGGTCGCGGACCTCGAGCGCGAAGTCGACCGCGCGGTCCTTGATCCGGCCGCCGGCCTCGATCGCCTTGTTCGCCGCGGTGACGGCGAGGTGCTCGGGCGTCAGCTGCTTGATCTTGCGGTTGACCTTGGTGGTGGCCCACACTCCGGCGGCGACGCCGCTGGTGAACCAGAACGTTCGGCGGAACATCGCTGGGTCAGTCCCTCTTTCCCCGGGTCCGCTTGTCACGCCGCGCGCCCGGGACGGTGCGGCCCACGATCACGTCGCGCCTCGGCGCCTTGGCCGGGGCGTCGTCCTTGCGGCCGCTGACGGCCCGGCGCACGCCGTAGCCGAAGGCGGCGACCTTCACCAGGGGGCCGCCGAAGGTGGAGGCCACGGTGGTCGACAGCGCGGAGGCGTTGGAGGTGACCTCCTGGACGTCGGAGGCGATCGCGTCGACCCGTTCGATCTGGGTCTGCGCGGAACGCACCGCCGCGGAGGCGTCCGCCAGCAGGGGGACGGCCTGGTCGGTCACGTCCGCCACGAGTCTGGTGGTCGCCCGGAGCGTCTGGGCCAGCCTCGCCAGCGCGACGGCGAGGAAGGAGACCAGGATCGCCCAGAACACGGCCACCAGGATTCCGGCCACCTCGCCACCGGACACTGTGTGCACCCGCTCCCTTGAAACGCGCCTGAACATCGAGAAAGTCGTGAGGTCGAGCCTATCGCGCCGGTGACGGGAGTCCGTACCGGATTACCGTCCGCCACCGGTGAAGTCGTGGGACGGAGCGGGACGGACGAGTCGAGCCCGCCGTTCCCCCGCCTGGAGCGGCGGGGGAACGGCGGGCTCGGGACACCGCGCGCCTGCTGGGGTCAGCGGGCGTAGTACTCGACGACGAGCTGCTCGTCGCAGATCACCGGGATCTCCTTGCGGTTCGGCTCGCGGTCCAGGCGGAACGCCAGGGCCTTGAGGTTCACCTGGAGGTAGCGCGGGGTCTCGCCCTCGGGGGCGAAACCGCCCTCACGGGCGATCGTGAAGAGCGTCTTCTCCTTGGAGCGGTCGCGGACCTGCACCACGTCGTCCGGGCGGACACGGAAGGAGGGCTTGTCGACCTTCTTGCCGTTGACCTGGATGTGGCCGTGGACGACCATCTGGCGGGCCTGGTAGATCGTGCGGGCGATGCCCGAACGCAGGACCAGCGCGTCGAGACGGCGCTCGAGCTCGATGATCAGGGCCTCACCGGTCTTGCCCTGCACCTTGGAGGCACGCTCGTAGGCGCGGACGAGCTGGCGCTCGGACACGTCGTACTGCGCGCGCAGCCGCTGCTTCTCCAGCAGACGGACCTTGTAGTCCGAGTTCTGCTTGCGGCCACGGCCGTGCTCGCCCGGCGGGTAGGGACGGGCCTCGAAGTACTTGACGGCCTTCGGGGTCAGCGCGATGCCGAGGGCACGCGACTTCTTGACCTTGGGGCGGGACTGGTTCGCCACTTCTCTTCCTTTTCCTTTTCGGCTGCCTCAGGGTTACGGGAGGTCGCATCCGCAGCAGGGGAATCCCCATCGGGCCCGCGAGGGCCCGGTGGGCAGCCGCTCCCCTGGACTGGGCACATACGTGCAGCACACGAACGGCCCACCGACCGGTCCCGGGACTCACGGGGGGTGGTGGGCTGCCCGCGACACCTACGACGGTGCGCGACGCTCCTGGATCGAAGGATCCGGCTGGGTGTCCCGCCTGAGGCGCCGACCGGAGCCGGACACGGGACTCAGCACTCCGGCAGATTCTACAGGGTGGTCAGGACCGCTTCCGACCGAGGTGCTTCCTGGTCCACTCCACCGCGTCCGCGTACCGCGCCTCCGCGCCGTGCCGGGTGGGTTCGTAGTACGTGCGGTCCTTCAGGGCGTCCGGCGCGTACTGCTGGGCGGCGATGCCCTCGGGCAGGTCGTGCGGGTAGGTGTAGCCCTTCCCGTGCCCCAGCTTCGTCGCGCCCTTGTAGTGGCTGTCCCGCAGGTGGGACGGCACCGGCCCGGCCAGTCCCTTGCGCACGTCGTCCAGGGCGGCGCCGATCGCCGTGGTGGCGGCGTTGGACTTGGGTGCCAGGGCGAGGGCGATGGTGGCGTGGCTCAGGGTGAGCGCGGCCTCGGGGAAACCGATCATGGCGACGGCCTGGGCGGCGGCGACCGCGATCGGCAGCGCGTTCGGGTCGGCGAGGCCGATGTCCTCGCTGGCGGAGATCATCAGGCGGCGGGCGATGAAGCGGGGGTCCTCGCCGGCCTCGATCATGCGGGCCAGGTAGTGCAGGGCGGCGTCCACGTCGGAGCCGCGGATGGACTTGATCAGCGCGCTGGCGACGTCGTAGTGCTGGTCGCCGTCGCGGTCGTACTTCACCGCGGCCCGGTCGACCGTCTCCTCCAGGGTGGCCAGGGTGACCGCCGCCTCGCCCTTGTCGAGCGCGGCCCCCGCGGCGGCCTCCAGGGCGGTGAGCGCGCGGCGGGCGTCGCCGCCGGCGATGCGCAGGAGGTGGTTCTCGGTGTCCTCGGGGAGCGTGAGGGCGCCCCTGAGGCCCCGCTCGTCGGTGAGGGCGCGCCTCAGCAGGTCCCGGACGTCGTCGTCGGTGAGCGGTTCCAGGGTGAGCAGCAGGGAGCGGGAGAGCAGCGGGGAGATGACCGAGAAGTAGGGGTTCTCGGTGGTCGCGGCGATCAGGGTGACCCAGCGGTTCTCCACGGCCGGGAGCAGGGAGTCCTGCTGGGCCTTGCTGAAGCGGTGGATCTCGTCGAGGAAGAGGACGGTCTCCTGGCCGTACCCGCCGGAGGCGCGGCGGGCGCCGTCGATGACCGCGCGGACCTCCTTGACGCCCGCGGTGATCGCCGACAGCTCGACGAAGCGCTTGTTGGTGGCCTTGGAGACGACGTAGGCCAGGGTCGTCTTGCCGGTGCCGGGCGGGCCCCAGAGGATCACCGAGGAGGGTCCCGCGGGACCCGAGGCGCCCTCGCCGACCAGTCTGCGCAGGGGGGAGCCCGGCTTCAGCAGGTGCTGCTGGCCCACCACCTCGTCGAGGGTGCGCGGGCGCATCCGGACCGCCAGGGGGCTGCCGGTCGGGTCCTTCTCCTGGCGTTCTTCTGCTGCGGCGGTGAACAGGTCGGGCTCCACGCTGAAACCCTAAAGCACCGCACCGACAGCCCGGGGCGGGCGGTCAGCCGGTCCAGAACTCCCACCAGCGGGTCAGGATCAGCATGCCGATGATGCCGATGTGCAGGACCGGCATGACCCAGGTGAACTCGCCGAAGAAGCCCTTCAGCCAGCCGGGGGCGGGCAGGAGGCCCCGGCGGACGTTGAACGACGTCACGTACCAGAACATGATGATCGTGGCGACCCAGGCCAGGCAGCACCACAGGCACAGGGCGTTGATCCGGTACAGGGACTGGAACATCAGCCAGGCGCAGAACACGACGCCGAAGAGGGTCCCCGCGTTGAAGGTGAGCCAGTACCAGCGCGGGAAGCGGGCCCGGGCGAGCAGGCTCACGCCGACGCAGACGACGATGCCGTAGGTGACCAGGCCGAGCATCGGGTTGGGGAAGCCGAAGACGGAGGCCTGGTCGCTCTCCATGACACTGCCGCAGGAGACGACGGGGTTGAGGCTGCACCCGGGGACGAACGTCTCGCCCTTGACCTTGGCCTCGAGCAGCTTGAACTTGTCGAGCGTGATCACCCACGCGGCGAGCACGCCGGCGGCGCCGGTGATCACCAGGAGCAGGGCCAGCGCCCGGCTCGCGCCCTCCGTGCGCGGCGCGGAGGCGGTGCGCTGTGGTGCGTCCGAGGGTTCGGGCTCCATGTCGACGTCCCTGACTGTCGTCTTGCTCATCACGCCGATTCCGTCACTAGAGAGTGTGGGCCTGCTTCGGGCAGGGGCCATTGTGCCGTACGGGGCCGGGGATCCGCCGTTGCGCGGACATAAGTGCGTACCGGCGTTCCCCGGCGGACGTGCGGTTTCGGCCGGTGCCCGAGGGGGCGGCCGCGCACGTGCCCCGCCCGGGATCATCCGGCCGGGTGAAACCGCCCGTACGCGTTGACGACGAAGGCGCCGGTGCCCGTGGGGGCGTCCGGCGCCTTCGTCGGTGCGAGGGGGTCAGCCGAGCCGTGACTCCAGCTCCGCCACGATCTCGTTGACGCCGACCGCCGTCTGCTCGCCGGACTCCATGTCCTTGAGCTGGACGACGCCCTCGGCCAGGTCGCGCTCGCCCAGCACCAGCGCGTAGCGGGCGCCCGAGCGGTTGGCGGCCTTCATCGCGGCCTTGAGGCCCTTGGAACCGTAGGAGAAGTCCGCGGCCACGCCGTTCTTGCGCAGCTCGGTGACCTTGGCGAACAGCACCCGGCGGGCCTCCTCGCCCAGCGGGACGGCGAACACGCTGGTGGTGGCGGGCAGCTCGAGCTCGACGCCCTCCGCCTCCAGGGCCAGCACGGTGCGGTCGACGCCGAGGGCCCAGCCGACGGACGGCAGCGCGGGGCCGCCGATCATCTCGGACAGGCCGTCGTAGCGGCCGCCGCCGCCCACCGCGGACTGCGACCCCAGGCCGTCGTGGACGAACTCGAAGGTGGTGCGCGTGTAGTAGTCCAGGCCGCGCACCAGCTTGGGGTCGTCCTCGAAGGAGACGCCCGCCGCCGTGATCAGCTCGCGGACCTCCTCGTGGTACGCCTTGCAGGCGTCGCACAGGTAGTCGCGCAGCAGCGGGGCCCCGGCGAGCTGCTTCTGCACCGACTCGCGCTTGTCGTCCAGGACGCGCAGCGGGTTGATCTCCGCGCGGCGCAGGGTGTCCTCGTCCAGGTCCAGGCCGCGCAGGAAGTCCTGCAGCGCGGCCCGGTACACCGGGCGGCACTCCTTGTCGCCGAGGCTGTTGAGCAGGATGCGGAAGTCGCTCAGCCCCAGCGAGCGGTACGCCTGGTCGGCAAGGATGATCAGCTCGGCGTCCAGGGCGGGGTCCTCCGCGCCGATCGCCTCGGCGCCGACCTGCGAGAAGTGGCGGTAGCGGCCCTTCTGGGGGCGCTCGTAGCGGTAGTACGAACCGGAGTACCAGAGCTTGACCGGGAGGTTGCCCGCCTTGTGCAGGTTGGCCTCCAGGGCGGCGCGCAGCACGGAGGCGGTGCCCTCCGGGCGCAGGGCGAGCCGGTCGCCGCCCTTGGTCTCGAAGGCGTACATCTCCTTGGTGACGATGTCGGTGGACTCGCCGACACCGCGCGCGAACAGCTCGACGTTCTCGAAGCCGGGCGTCTCGATGTAGCCGTAGCCGGAGCCCCGCAGCGGGGCGGCGATGGCCTCGCGGACGGCGAGGTACGTGGCGCTGTCCGGCGGGATCAGGTCGTACGTGCCCTTGGGGGCCTTGAAGGTGCTCACGGGAGTTCTCTCGTCACATTCCTCGTCGGGGAGCCGGGTCGGCTCCCTGGCCGGCCGCGACCTGCCGCAGATACGGGTTGGTGGCGCGCTCCTGGCCGATGGTCGTGTACTCGTTGTGACCGGGCAGCACCACGGTGGCGTCGTCGAGCGGCAGGACCACGCGGGCCAGGGACTCGAGCATGTCGTCCATGGAGCCACCGGGGAAGTCGGTGCGTCCGATGGAGCCGGCGAACAGCAGGTCGCCCGAGAAGAGGACCGGCGGGAGGTCCGCCGCCCCGGGCAGGCCGAAGGTCACCGACCCCTTGGTATGGCCCGGCGCGTGCGCGACCGTCAGTTCCAGGCCCGCCAGCTCCAGTTTCGTGCCGTCGGCCAGTTCACGGACGTCGTCCGGCTCCCCGACGGTCAGCTCGCCCATGAGCGGCATGCCGATGGTGCGGCCGATGCCCTTCTCGGGGTCGCTCATCATGAAGCGGTCCTCGGGGTGGATCCAGGCCGGCACGCCGTGCGCTCCGCACACCGGGACGACCGAGGCGACGTGGTCGACGTGACCGTGGGTGAGGACGACGGCGACGGGCTTGAGCCGGTGCTTGCGGACCGCCTCCGCGACGCCGTCGGCGGCCCGGTGGCCGGGGTCGATGATCACGCACTCCTCACCGGCGGCGGGGGCGACGAGATAACAGTTCGTCCCCCAGGCCCCGGCGGGGAACCCGGCAATGAGCACGATCGTCCTTCGTTGTGTCGATACGGGAGGCTTGCGACGGGGCTGCGCCCGTGGTGAGAGCCTACCGGCGCTGCCGATTCCTCAGCGAACCCATATACGGTACGGGGCACACGCAGGCGGTCGGCTCACCGCACGCACGCACGCGTACCGGCCGGCACACGAGACGCATGAGGAGAGAACCCGGTGGTCAGCCAGGAACAGCGGCGGCGTCAGCTCGCCCGGGAGAAGTTCTTGCGGCAGCAGCAGCGGCGCACCGAAGCGCGCCGGAAGTCGCGGATGCGCAACTCGGTGATCGCGTCCGTGCTCGGTGTGGTCCTCGTGGGCAGCCTCGCGCTGTACACGACCGGGACGCTGAAGCAGGACGACGACAAGACCAACGCGAACGCGGAGGTCACGCCGAGCGCCGCACCGACCAGCAAGGCTCCGGACCCGTGCGACAAGCCCGCCGAGGGCAAGGTCGCGTCGCAGACGTGGAAGAAGGAACCGGCGGTCGCCATCGACAAGTCGGCGAAGTACACCCTGACGCTGGACACGACCTGTGGCGAGATAGACGTGGCGCTGAAGGCGTCGGCGGCCCCGCACACGGTCAACTCGTTCGACTTCCTGGCGAAGAAGGGCTACTTCGACCACAGCAAGTGCCACCGGCTCACCACGAACGGCATCTACGTGCTGCAGTGCGGTGACCCGACCGGCACCGGCACCGGCGGTCCCGGCTACACGATCCCGGACGAGAACCTGAAGGACAAAAGCCTGAAGGACAACACCTACCCGGCGGGCACGGTCGCGATGGCCAACACCGGGCAGAAGGACAGTGGCGGCAGCCAGTTCTTCCTGGTCTACCAGGACAGCCAGCTTCCGCCCAGCTACACGCCGTTCGGCACCGTCTCGGACGCCGGCATGAAGGTGCTCAAGAAGATCGCCGACGCCGGGGAGAGCACCGGAGCGGGCGACGGGGCGCCCAACGCGACGGTCGTGATCGACAAGGCGACCGTCACCAAATCCTGACCCCCAACTGCGGAACTTCGGTCGCGCGGGATGCGGACAGGCATCCCGTCGGTCGCCTATGTTGGCCGTGACGAAACTGTGGACGATGCCCGGGGGAGCTTCGAGGCCCCCTCGGCGGCATCATGTGGAGGAGGCGCTGTGAGCAGCGACCCGTGGGGCCGCGTCGACGAGACGGGGACCGTGTACGTGCGTACGGCCGAAGGCGAGCAGGTCGTCGGTTCCTGGCAGGCCGGCTCCCCCGAGGAGGCGCTGGCCTACTTCGAGCGCAAGTACGAGGGCCTGGTTGTCGAGATCGGCCTCCTCGAGAAGCGGGTGAGGACCACCGACCTGTCGTCCAAGGACGCCCAGGCCGCGATCGGGCACCTGCGCGAGCAGGTGGACGCGCACCACGCGGTCGGCGACCTGGACGCCCTCAGGGCCCGGCTGGACAAGCTCGTGGAGCTGGTGGAGGCCCGTCGCGAGGAGCGCAAGGCACAGCGGGCCAAGCAGTCCGACGACGCGCGGCACGCCAAGGAGGCGCTGGTCGCCGAGGCGGAGCAGCTGGCGCAGTCCGACCAGTGGCGGGCCGCCGGTGAGCGGCTGCGGTCCCTGGTGGACACCTGGAAGGGCCTGCCGCGGCTGGACCGCAAGTCGGACGACGAACTGTGGCACCGGTTCTCGCACGCGCGCTCGGCGTTCTCCAAGCGGCGCAAGCAGCACTTCGCCCAGCTGGACGCGCAGCGCGAGGAAGCCCGCCAGACCAAGGAGCGGCTGGTCGCCGAGGCCGAGTCGCTGTCGAACTCGACGGACTGGGGGCCGACGGCCGCCCGCTACCGCGAGCTGATGTCGGAGTGGAAGGCCGCGGGCCGCGCCCAGCGCGAGCACGAGGACGATCTGTGGAACCGCTTCCGCGGCGCCCAGGACGTCTTCTTCGCCGCCCGCGGCTCGGTCTTCGCCGAGCGGGACGCGGAGCAGGCCGAGAACCTCAAGCTCAAGGAGGAACTGGCCGAGGAGGCCGAGAGGCTCCTGCCGATCACCGATCTGAAGGCCGCGCGAGCCGCGTTCCGGGCGATCAACGAGCGCTGGGAGGCCATCGGCCACGTGCCGCGGGACGCCCGCCCGAAGGTCGAGGGCCGGATGCACACCGTGGAGCGGGCCCTGCAGGAGGCCGAGGAGGCCGAGTGGCGCCGGACGAACCCGGAGGCACGCGCGCGTGCCGCGGGTCTGACCGGTCAGCTCCAGGCCGCCGTGGACAAGCTGAAGGGCCAGATCGAGCAGGCCAGGGCGCAGGGCAACACCGCCAAGGCGGAGAAGCTCGAGCGGGAGCTGGAAGGCCGTCAGGCCCTGCTGGACCAGGCGCTGAAGGGTCTGCAGGAGTTCGGCGGCTGAACCCGCGCGGAAGGGGGGCCGCCGTACCTCGGGTACGGCGGCCCCCCTTCCGCGTGTCCGCCGGGCGCTACGTGCGGTTGCGGGCCGAGGTGACCCGGTAGACGTCGTAGACGCCCTCCACGCCGCGTACGGCCTTCAGGACGTGGCCGAGGTGCTTGGGGTCGCCCATCTCGAAGGTGAAGCGGGAGGTGGCGACGCGGTCGCGGGAGGTCTGGACGGCCGCCGAGAGGATGTTGACGTGCTGGTCGGACAGCACGCGCGTGACGTCCGACAGCAGCCGGGACCGGTCGAGGGCCTCGACCTGGATGGCGACCAGGAAGACCGAGGACTGGGTGGGCGCCCACTCGACGTCGAGGATCCGCTCGGGCTCCCGGGACAGCGAGTCGACGTTGACGCAGTCGTTGCGGTGCACCGACACGCCGCTGCCCCGGGTCACGAACCCGATGATCGGGTCGCCGGGCACCGGGGTGCAGCAGCGGGCCAGCTTCACCCAGACGTCCTCGACGCCCTTGACGACGACACCGGGGTCGGCGCTGGAACGCCGCTTGCGGCCGCGGCCGCGGGCCGGCGGGACCGACTCGTCGATCTCCTCGGTGGCGGCCTCCTCGCCGCCGAGGGCCTGGACGAGCTTCTGCACGATGTTCTGCGCGGAGACATGGCCCTCGCCGATCGCCGCGTACAGCGCGGAGATGTCCGAGTAGCGCATCTCGTGCGCCAGCGTGACCAGCGAGTCGCCGGTGAGGATGCGCTGGATCGGCAGGTTCTGCTTGCGCATGGCGCGGACGATGGAGTCCTTGCCCTGCTCGATGGCCTCGTCGCGGCGCTCCTTGGAGAACCAGGCGCGGATCTTGTTGCGGGCGCGTGGCGACTTGACGAAGCCGAGCCAGTCGCGGGAGGGGCCCGCGCCGGCCGCCTTGGAGGTGAAGACCTCCACCAGGTCGCCGTTGTCGAGGGTCGACTCCAGCGGGACGAGCCGGCCGTTGACCCGCGCGCCGATGGTGCGGTGGCCGACCTCGGTGTGGACGGCGTACGCGAAGTCCACCGGCGTGGCACCGGCGGGGAGCGCTATGACGTCGCCCTTGGGGGTGAAGACGAAGACCTCGTTGCGGGACAGGTCGAAGCGCAGGGACTCCAGGAACTCCCCCGGGTCCTCGGTCTCCTTCTGCCAGTCCAGGAGCTGCCGCAGCCACGCCATGTCGTTGATGGCGTCCTTGTCCTTGCCGGACGCCTTGGGCACGTCGGTGCGGATCTTGGAGGCGCCTGCGACGGCCTCCTGCTTGTACTTCCAGTGCGCGGCGATGCCGTACTCGGCGCGGCGGTGCATGTCGAAGGTGCGGATCTGCAGCTCGACGGGTTTGCCGCCGGGGCCGATGACCGTCGTGTGCAGCGACTGGTACATGTTGAACTTGGGCATCGCGATGTAGTCCTTGAACCGGCCGGGGACCGGGTTCCATCGCGCGTGCACCGTGCCGAGGGCCGCGTAGCAGTCGCGGACGGTGTCCACGAGGACGCGGATGCCCACCAGGTCGTAGATCTCCGCGAAGTCACGGCCGCGGACGATCATCTTCTGGTAGACGCTGTAGTAGTGCTTGGGACGGCCGGTGACGGTGGCCTTGATGCGGGCGGCGCGCAGGTCCTGCTGGACCTCGTCGGTGACGACGGCGAGGTATTCGTCGCGCTTGGGGGCGCGCTCGGCGACCAGGCGGACGATCTCGTCGTACATCTTGGGGTAGAGGATCGCGAAGGCGAGGTCCTCCAGCTCCCACTTGATGGTGTTCATGCCCAGGCGGTGGGCGAGCGGCGCGTAGATCTCGAGGGTCTCGCGCGCCTTCTTCTCCTGCTTCTCACGCTTGAGGTAGCGCATGGTGCGCATGTTGTGCAGGCGGTCGGCGAGCTTGATGACCAGGACGCGGGGGTCCTTGGCCATGGCGACGACCATCTTGCGCACGGTCTCGGCCTGGGCGGCCTCGCCGAACTTGACCTTGTCCAGCTTGGTGACGCCGTCGACGAGCAGGGTGACCACGTCGCCGAAGTCGCGGCGCAGGTCCTCCAGGCCGTACTCGGTGTCCTCGACGGTGTCGTGCAGCAGGCCGGCCATCAGCGTGGCCGGGTCCATGCCGAGCTCGGCGAGGATGGTGGTGACGGCGAGCGGGTGCGTGATGTACGGGTCGCCGCTCTTGCGCTTCTGGCCGCGGTGCCAGCGCTCGGCGACCTGGTAGGCGCGCTCGATCTGGCGGAGCGTGGCGTTCTCGATCTTGGGGTCGTTGCCGCGGACGATCCGCAGCAGCGGTTCCAGGACCGGGTTGTACGGGTTCGCGCGCTGGACGCCGAGCCGGGCGAGGCGGGCACGGACCCGGTTGGAGGAGGCGGAACGCGGCTGGCCGGTGTTGGGGCGCGCCAGGGACGCGGAGCGCTCCGACCGGGTTCCCCCCGCCCGGGCGGGGTCGGGGGACGGTTTGGGGCGCGGCTGCTCGGGCTTGTCGACCGGCGTGGACTGGCCGTGCTGGACCGGCCCGCGCGTGTCGTTCTTCGCGTGGGGCGCGCTCGGCGCGGGCTTGGCCGCGGCCGCCGAGGCGGACTCGGGCTTGGCGGCGGTCAGGTGCTGGGCCTCGTCTGGCAAGAGGGCTCCTCGTGCGCGATCCGGCTCCCCCGGTCAGGCTCCGGATACCCCATGGTAGCGATCCCGTGGCCGCGGATCGCCTGCGGGCGGGTGTGCGGACGGTCCACTCCGGAAACACCCGAGGCGGGCGCCGGATTCCTCCGGGCCCGCCCGAGCGGTGCTCCCTGGGTGCGGCCGGCGTGCGCCGCCGCCGGTCAGACCGTGAGCAGCGCCTCCAACGGGGCGCCGGCCAGGGCCGGTTCCAGCCGGGCCCGGCCGCCGAGGAAGCCGAGCTCCATCAGTACGGCGAGGCCCGCGACCTCGGCGCCCGCCCTGCGGATGAGCTGGACCGAGGCCTCGGCGGTGCCGCCGGTGGCGAGGACGTCGTCGATCACCAGAACGCGGTCGGCGGCGCTCAGGTCCTCGGCGTGCACCTCGATCTCGGCGGACCCGTACTCCAGGTCGTAGGCCTGGCTGAGGGTGGCTCCGGGAAGCTTGCCCGCCTTGCGCACGGGGATGAAGCCGAGGCCCGCGCGGAGGGCGGCCGGGGCGCCGAGGATGAATCCGCGGGCCTCCAGGCCGACGACCTTGGTGGCGCCGGTGGCGCGTGCGATGTCGGCCAGGGCGTCGCTGAGCGCGGCGAACGCCGCGGGGTCCGCCAGGAGCGGGGTGATGTCCTTGAACATCACGCCCGGCTCCGGGTGGTCCGCCACGTCCCGGATGCGGCTGAGCAGCAGGGCCGAGATGTCTGCGCGTCCGTTCATCGGCGCTTCCCCGAGGGACGGCCCCGGCCGCGGGTCCGGGAGACCGACTGGTCGCGCGGGCCGACGACCGCGGGCGCGGCGTCCTCGGGCCCGTCGCCGTGGTCCTCGCCGGTGACCGGGGCCTCCTGCGTCCCGTCCGTGGCCGCGCCCTGGGCGCGCTTGGCCAGGACCCGCTTCTTCAGCGACTTCATCGCCGGGTCGCGCTCCTTGAGGTCGGCGACGAGCGGGGTGGCGATGAAGATCGAGGAGTACGCGCCGGCGGCGAGGCCGACGAACAGCGACAGCGAGATGTCGTTCAGCATGCCGGCGCCGAGGACACCGCCGCCGATGAACAGCAGGCCCCCCACCGGCAGCAGCGCGACCACCGTGGTGTTGATGGAACGGACCAGGGTGCTGTTGATGGAGCGGTTGGCGATCTCGCTGTAGGTCCAGCGGGTCTGCTTGGTGATGTCCTTGGTCTGTTCCTTGAGGCTGTCGAAGACGACGACCGTGTCGTACAGCGAGTAACCGAGGATGGTGAGCAGACCGATCACCGTGCCCGGCGTGACCTCGAAGCCGACCAGGGCGTAGATGCCGACGGTGATGGTGATGTCGTGGATCAGGGCGACGAACGCGGCGAGCGCCATGCGCCACTCGAAGGCGATCGCCAGGTAGATCACGACCAGGATGAGGAAGATGCCGAGGCCCTGCCAGGCCTTGTTGGCGATCTGCTCGCCCCAGCTGGGGCCGACCAGTTCGGCGTTGATCTGCTCGCCGTCGACCTCGAGGTCCTCGGCGAGCGTGTCCTTGATCCTGTCCGAGGTGCTGGTGTCGATGCCCGCGACCTGGATGCGCAGGCTGCCGTCGCCGAGCTTCTGGACGATCGCGTCGTGGCCGGAGGCCTCCTCCGCGTACTCCTCGGCCTGGGCGACCGAGACGCTCATGTCCTTCTGGGTGGTGAAGACCGCTCCGCCCTGGAACTCGATGCCCATGTGCAGGCCTCGCACCGCCAGGCCGACGATGGCCGTGATGGTGATCAGGATGGAGATGCCGTACCAGATCTTGCGGTTCTTGATGAAGTCGTAGCCGACCTCACCGTGGTGCAGCCGGGCCCCGAGGGTGCCGAGTTTCGACATCTCTCACGCCTCCTTCGTCTGGGCGGGGGCGGAGGGACGACGGGTGCGGCGCAGGGGCGGTTTCGCGCCCAGCGCCTTCGGGTCGAGACCGGACCACTTGTGGCCGCTCGCGAAGAACTTCCGGCGAGCCATCAGCGTGAGCAGCGGTTTCGTGAAGAAGAACACCACCACGACGTCGAGCACGGTGGTCAGGCCGAGCGTGAACGCGAAGCCCTGGACCTTGCCGACGGTGACGACGAAGAGCACCGCGGCGGCGAGGAACGACACGAAGTCGGAGACCAGGATGGTGCGCCGGGCGCGCGGCCAGGCCCGCTCCACGGAAGGACGCAGGGTGCGGCCCTCGCGGATCTCGTCCCGGACCCGTTCGAAGAACACGATGAACGAGTCCGCCGTGATGCCGATCGCGACGATGGCGCCGCACACGGCCGGCAGGTTCAGCGCGAAGCCGATGGCCGGGCCGAGCAGCGACATGATCACGTAGGTGAGGGCGGCGGACACCAGCAGCGACAGGATCGCGATGAAGGACAGGCCGCGGTAGTAGACCAGCAGGTAGAGGACGACCAGGGCGAGGCCGATGGCACCGGCGATCAGGCCGGCCTTGAGCTGCTCGTCGCCGAGCGCGGCGGTGACGGTGGTGACGCTGTCCTCGCGGAAGCTCAGCGGCAGGGCGCCGTAGGACAGCATGTTGGCCAGTTCCTGTGCCGACTGCTGGGTGAAGTTGCCGGAGATCTCGGCGTTGCCGCCGGTCAGGGCCTGGCTGACGTACGGGTCGGAGACGACCTCGTTGTCCAGGACGATGGCGAACTGGTTCTGCGGGGACTGGTTCTGGGCGAGCTTGCCGGTGATGTCGGCGAACTTCTTGGCGCCCTTGTCCGTGAAGTCCATGGTGACGACCCAGCCGGCGCCGGTCTGGGTGTTCAGGACGGCGCTGGCCTCGTCGACGTCCGTGCCGTCGACCGCGGCGGGGCCGAGGATGTACTTCTGCCACTGGCCCTGGGAGTTCTGGCCGCAGGCGACGGTCGACTCGCCGGCCTTGGAACCGTCACCGGCCTTGGCGCGGACGCTCTCCTTGGTGCAGTCGAGCGCGGCGTACTGCTCCTGGAGCTTGCCGTCCGCGTCGCCGGAGGTGCCGCCGGTCGCGGGCGCGGAGGGGCTCGCCCCGTCCTCGGCCGTGCCGCTCGGGGAGGCGGACGGCGTCTCGTCGGCCTTCAGGGCGTCGGTGACGGCACGGCCCTGGGTGGTGGCGCTCGCCGACGGGGAGACCCCGTCGGTCGCCTTCTCCGTGGCCTTGTCGGTCGCCTTGTCGGTCGCCTTGTCCTCGTCGGAGCCCTGCTCCGAGCCGTCGCCGGTCGCGCTGGGCGTGGGAGCGGCACCGCCACCGGCGAGCTCGGTGGCGACGACGGGGCGGAAGTAGAGCTTGGCGGTGGTGCCGACCTGGTCCCGGGCCTGCTTGGAGTTCGTGCCCTTGGGAATGTTGACGATGATGTTGCGGGTGCCCTGCGTCTGGACCTCGGCCTCGGAGACGCCGAGGCCGTTGACACGCCGCTCCATGATGGAGACCGCGGTGTCCATGTTGGTCTTGTTGATCGCGGACTCCTGGCCGGCCTCGGGGACCGCGGCCAGCGTGATGCTCGTACCGCCGGCCAGGTCGATGCCGAGACGCGGAGTGGTGTGCCCGGAGGCGAACATCCCGCCGGTGAGCGCCACGATGGCGATCAGGATCAGAGCCAGCGAGCGCCACGGCTTGCTCGTGGCGCTCGCGTTCTGTCCCTTTTTGAGTGCTGCCACCTTCTCGTACTCCCTCTCGGGCCGCCTCGCTCCGGATCGGGGAGCGGGCGGCCATGACATGGTGTCGGGACTCTGTGCGAGTCGGGCACGTCCCGGGGCGCGCGGGCAGCACCCGCGCGCCCCGGGACACGACTACTTCGCGTCGGAGTCGCCGTCGGACTTCTTCGTCTGCGCGTCCGCCTTCGTCTCGTCGGCGCCGTCGGCGGCGGCCGGCTCGTCGGCCGCGTCCTTCTTGCCGAGGTCGACGGGCGTGTCGTCGGAGACGGCGGCAGCGTCGGAGGAGTCGTCGGTCTCGGTGAGGGAGGAGGCGTCGTCGGGAACGACGTCGGCGTCGGACTTCAGGTCGTGCTCGATGCCGTGGACGATGCGGTTGTACTCGTCGTCGGTCAGGACGGCACCGATGGAGTTCTTGGCGAACAGCAGCTCCACACCCGGACCGGCGTCGAGGAGGACCGTGTCCTCGCTGACCTCCTTGACCGTGGCGTACATGCCCCCGATGGTGCGGACGCCGGAACCGGGCTGCATCTGGTTCCGCATGTCGATGGCCTGCTGCTGCTTCTTCTTGGCCGACCGGGTCATCAGGAACATGGCCCCGATGAGCACAATGAACGGGAGGAGGGTCACGAGACTCACGGGTCGGAACTTCCTTCACACGACCGCGATGGTGAACGGCCTGATGGTTGGGGGTATGTACTGCCGCCGACAAGGGCGGCATCGGCGGAGTCTAAGCGAGTCCGCGCGCAGGGAACAACGCTCAGCATGGCACCGGGGTTCCTGCCCCGGCCAACGCCCTCGCCGTCACGCCCCGAACAGGTCCCCTTGTCCGTTTCCGGGGGCCTGCGAGCGGGGCGGCGTGAGGCCGAGATGCGCCCATGCCGCCGGGGTGGCCACCCTCCCGCGCGGGGTGCGGGCGAGCAGCCCCTCCCGTACGAGGAAGGGTTCGGCCACCTCTTCCACGGTCTCACGTTCCTCCCCGACCGCGACGGAGAGCGTGGACAGGCCGACCGGTCCGCCGCCGAAGAGCTTCAGCAGGGCCTCGAGGACGGCCCGGTCCAGCCGGTCCAGGCCCCGGGCGTCGACCTCGTAGACGGCGAGGGCCGCCGCGGCGATCTCCCGGGTGATCAGCCCGTCGGCCTTGACCTGCGCGTAGTCCCGGACGCGGCGCAGGAGCCGGTTGGCGATGCGGGGCGTGCCGCGGGAGCGGCCGGCGATCTCCGCGGCGCCGTCGGCGTCGATCTCCACGTCGAGCAGGCTCGCCGAGCGGTGGACGACCCGCTCCAGCTCGGCGGGCTCGTAGAACTCCATGTGCGCGGTGAAGCCGAAGCGGTCGCGCAGCGGGGGCGGCAGCAGGCCTGCCCGGGTGGTGGCGCCGACCAGGGTGAAGGGGGGCAGTTCGAGGGGGATGGCGGTGGCGCCGGGGCCCTTGCCGACGATCACGTCGACGCGGAAGTCCTCCATCGCCATGTAGAGCATCTCCTCGGCGGGCCGGGACATGCGGTGGATCTCGTCGAGGAAGAGCACCTCGCCCTCCTGGAGGGAGGAGAGGATCGCCGCGAGGTCGCCGGCGTGCTGGATGGCGGGGCCCGAGGTGATGCGGATGGGGGCTTCCATCTCGGCCGCGATGATCATCGAGAGGGTGGTCTTGCCGAGACCGGGTGCGCCGGAGAGCAGCACGTGATCGGCGGTGGCCCCGCGCGCGCGGGCGGCGCGCAGCACGAGGTCGAGCTGTTCGCGGACCTTCTCCTGGCCGATGAACTCGCCCAGGTCCTTGGGGCGCAGGGCGGCCTCGACGGCCTGGTCCTCACGGTCGGCGGACGCACCGACGAGCCGCTCCTCGGCGGGGGTGTCGGTGGTGTCGTCCCAGTTCATTGCGTATGCCTCAGCTCTTCGTACGGACCGGGGGCGGGGCTATCGGGCGCGGTTCAGCGTCTGCAGGGCCGCCTTCAGCAACTGCCCCACCTGCGGGGTGCCCCCGGCGGCCTCCGCCCGGGGCGCCACGGCGGACACCGCCTCGTCGGCCTCGCGGGTCGCGTACCCGAGGCCGATCAGGGCGGCGTGCAGCTGGTCGCGCCAGCCGCTGGTGACCGGCGCGCCGACGGCGGGGGCGCCGGTCGGCTCGCCGAGACGGTCCTTCAGCTCCAGGAGCAGCTTCTGGGCGCCCTTCCTGCCGATGCCGGGGACGGCGGTCAGCGCCTTCTCGTCCCCGGTGGCCACGGCTCTGCGCAGGGCGTCGGGGGTGTGCACGGCGAGCATCGCCTGGGCCAGCCGGGGACCGACGCCGCTGGCGGTCTGGAGCAGCTGGAAGACCTGCCGCTCGTCGTCGTCGGCGAAGCCGTACAGGGTCAGGGAGTCCTCGCGGACGACGAGGGAGGTGGCGAGTCTCGCGGGCTGTCCCACGCGGAGCGCGGAGAGCGTGTTCGGCGTGCACTGGACGGCCATGCCGACCCCGCCGACCTCGACCACCGCGGCGTCGGGAGCGAGGGCGGCGACCGTGCCGCTGACGAAGGCGATCATGCCGTACGGCCTTTCGATGCGTGCGGGGCGTGTGGTGTGCGGGGGGCTTTCGAGGCGTGCCGGGCGACGGCCTGCTGGAGCCGGTTCTGCGCGGGGGCGCGCCAGATGTGGCAGATGGCGAGCGCGAGGGCGTCGGCGGCGTCGGCGGGCTTCGGCGGCGCGTCGAGCCGGAGGAGACGGGTGACCATGGCGCCGACCTGGGCCTTGTCGGCGCGGCCCGAACCGGTGACGGCGGCCTTGACCTCGCTGGGCGTGTGCAGGGCGACGGGGATGCCGCGGCGGGAGGCGCACAGGATGGCGACGGCACTGGCCTGGGCGGTGCCCATCACCGTGCGCACGTTGTGCTGGCTGAAGACGCGCTCCACGGCGACGCACTCGGGCCGGTGCTCGTCCAGCCACTGTTCCAGTCCCTGCTCGACGGCGACGAGGCGGTGGCCGAGGTCGGCGTCGGCCGGCGTGCGGACGACGCCCACACCGAGCATGGTGAGCGGCCGCCCGGCGACGCCCTCGACGACGCCGACACCGCACCGGGTCAGTCCCGGGTCCACCCCCAGTACACGCACGCCCGCCTCTTTCCTCGATCGCCTGTTCGTGCAGGCTATCGGGTGCCACCGACAAAGCGACGGGCCGACGGAAGTGTCCCGCCGGCCCGCTGGGCAGTGGACGCGCTACGCGTCGACCTTCTCCATGATCTCGTCGCTCACGTCGAAGTTGGCGAACACGTTCTGCACGTCGTCGCTGTCCTCGAGCGCGTCGATCAGCTTGAAGATCTTCTTGGCGCCCTCCTCGTCCAGCTCGACCTGCATGGTCGGGACGAAGTTGGCCTCGGCGGAGTCGTAGTCGATCCCGGCCTCCTGCAGCGCGGTGCGGACCGCGACCAGGTCGGTGGCCTCGCTGAGCACCTCGAAGTTCTCGCCGAGGTCGTTGACCTCCTCGGCGCCCGCGTCCAGGACGGCGGCGAGGACGTCGTCCTCGGTCAGCTCGCCCTTGGGGACGATCACCACGCCCTTGCGGTTGAACAGGTAGGACACCGAGCCCGGGTCGGCCATGGAACCGCCGTTGCGGGTCATCGCGACGCGCACGTCGGAGGCGGCACGGTTGCGGTTGTCGGTGAGGCACTCGATGAGCACCGCGACGCCGTTGGGACCGTAGCCCTCGTACATGATCGTCTCGTAGTCGGCGCCGCCGGCCTCGAGACCGCCGCCGCGCTTGATGGCGGAGTCGATGTTCTTGTTCGGCACCGACTGCTTCTTGGCCTTCTGGACGGCGTCGTAGAGCGTGGGGTTGCCGTCCAGGTCGACGCCGCCCATCCGCGCGGCGACCTCGATGTTCTTGATCAGCTTCGCGAAGAGCTTGCCGCGCTTGGCATCGATCACGGCCTTCTTGTGCTTCGTCGTAGCCCATTTAGAGTGGCCGGACATCTGCCTGTCTCCTTCGCGTAACCCATCTCTGCAACGAACGGGGGAATCCTACAAGGACTCGCCCGTCCGCTTCGCGCGTGCCATGTCGACGAACAGGGCGTGCACACGGTGGTCGCCGGTCAGTTCCGGATGGAACGACGTGGCCAGCGCGTTGCCCTGGCGGACCGCGACGACGTGTCCGTCGTGCTCGGCGAGCACCTCGGCCCCGGCGCCGACGGACTCCACCCAGGGGGCCCGGATGAAGACGCCCTCCACCGGCTCGCCGGTGACGCCCTTGACGTCGACCGCCGCCTCGAACGACTCGTTCTGCCGCCCGAAGGCGTTGCGGCGCACGATCATGTCGATGCCGCCGACGGTCTCCTGCCCGGAACGGGGATCGAGGATTTTCTCGGCCAGCATGATCATGCCCGCGCAGGTGCCGTAGACCGGCATGCCGTCGCGCACGCGTGCGCGCAGCGGCTCCATCAGGCCGAAGAGGACGGCCAGCTTGGAGATCGTGGTGGACTCCCCGCCGGGGATGACCAGGCCGTCGACGTCGGCGAGTTCCTCCGGGCGCCTGACCGGCCTGGCCACGGCGTCGGCCGCGGCCAGGGCGACGAGGTGCTCCCGCACGTCGCCCTGGAGGGCCAGGACGCCTATGACAAGTGCGTCGCTCACGGGGGTTACCAGCCGCGGTTGGCGTAGCGCTCGGTCTCGGGGAGGGTGTCGCAGTTGATGCCGACCATGGCCTCGCCGAGGTTGCGGGACGCGTCCGCGATGATCTTCGGGTCGTCGTAGAAGGTGGTCGCCTTCACGATGGCGGCGGCGCGCTTGGCCGGGTCGCCGGACTTGAAGATGCCGGAGCCGACGAAGACGCCCTCGGCTCCGAGCTGGCGCATCAGCGCGGCGTCCGCCGGGGTGGCCACGCCACCGGCGGAGAACAGCACGACGGGCAGCTTGCCCAGCTCGGCGACCTCCTTGACCAGCTCGTACGGGGCGCGCAGCTCCTTGGCGGCGGCGTAGAGCTCGTGGTTGTCGAAGCCGCGGAGCCTGGCGATCTCGTTCTTGATCTGGCGCAGGTGACGGACGGCCTCGACGACGTTGCCGGTGCCGGCCTCGCCCTTGGAGCGGATCATCGCGGCGCCCTCGGCGATCCGGCGCAGGGCCTCGCCCAGGTTGGTGGCACCGCAGACGAAGGGGGTGGTGAAGGCCCACTTGTCGGAGTGGTTGACCTCGTCGGCCGGGGTGAGGACCTCGGACTCGTCGATGTAGTCGACGCCGAGGGACTGCAGCACCTGGGCCTCGACGAAGTGACCGATGCGGGACTTGGCCATCACCGGGATGGACACCGCGTCGATGATGCCCTCGATCATGTCCGGGTCGGACATGCGGGCCACGCCGCCGTCCTTGCGGATGTCGGCCGGGACCCGCTCCAGGGCCATGACGGCGACGGCGCCCGCGTCCTCGGCGATCTTCGCCTGCTCCGGTGTGACGACGTCCATGATCACGCCGCCCTTGAGCTGCTCTGCCATGCCGCGCTTCACACGGGCGGTGCCGGTCTCGGGACCCTGGTTTTCGGAGAGCGTGCTGGACACGAATGACCTCGCTGAGGGGAAGGGGGTTTCTGCAGCACTGAGGAAACGTGAGCGGAGCAGTCCACGGCAAGGGCCAATGGGAAGCCGGTGGATCCTTTTCGGTCGGCGGCGGTCCGCCGCGCGGCCGGATTCCGCCGTCAGGCCGCCCGTTCCACCAGGGCGGCCGGGGGCTCGTCGTCCATCTCGAAGGCCATCGGGAAGGGCGCGTGTCCCGCCAGCCGGAACCAGCGCACCTTGCGGTGCCGCCGCAGCGCCCGCGCGGCCCGCACGGCGTCGTTGTGGAAGCGCCGGGCCATCGGCACCCTGCGCACCGCCTCGGCGAGCTCCAGGGCCGCGTCCTCCCCTCCCGGCGCCTCCCTGACCGCGTCCACCTGCTGGGCGTCGGCGAAGACCGCGCGCAGCGCCTGGCTGAGCTCGCTCTCGGCGACCTCGCGCTGTTCCTCGACCGCCTGCCGCGCGGCGTGCGCGGCCTCGTAGAGCACGATCGACGCGGCGGGGTCGAGCACGCCGGAGGTGGCCAGTTCCTGGGCCACCGAGGCCCGGCGCAGCAGTTGGGCGTCGAGCGCGGCCCGGGCCGCGTCGATGCGGGCGTGCAGCCGGTCCAGGCGTCCCGCCGTCCAGCTCAGGTAGAGGCCGACGACGACGAGGGCGACGAGGATCCAGATGAGGGTTGCGGTCACGGGCGGCAAGGCTACCGGGGGCGCCCCGGGGGGCCGTGCCCCCGGGTTCCCCTCCGGACCGGACGGCCCCGTCCCCGGACCGGACGGGCCGGTCGCCCCGCCCTCAGTCCCTTGCCAGGCCCAGCCGGGCCCGCAGGCCCGTCGCACGGTCGTCCGCCGCCACCGCCGCCGCGCCCGCCGTCACCGTCTCGTAGACCGACAGGATGTCCGCGCCGACCGTCGACCAGTCGAAGCGCCGGACGTGGGCGCTGCCGCGTTCGCGGAGCTCCGCGCGGCGCTCCGGGTCCCCCAGCAGCCGTACCGCCGCCCGCGCGAGCGCGTCCGCGTCCTCGTTGGCGAACAGTTCGCCCGCCGCGCCCCGGTCGAGGACCTGGGCGAAGGCGTCCAGGTCGGAGGCGAGCACCGGCGCGCCCGCCGACATCGCCTCGACCAGGACGATGCCGAAGCTCTCCCCACCGGTGTTGGGCGCCACGTACAGGTCGACGCTGCGCAGGAAGCGGGCCTTGTCCTCGTCGCTGACCATGCCGAGGAACTCCACGCGCGCACGCAGCTCCTCGGGCAGCGACTCGACCGCCTCCTTCTCGTCGCCGCGGCCCGCGACCAGCAGCCGCGTCCGCGGCCGGGCGGCGAGGATCTTCGGCAGGGCCCTCATCAGCACCGGCAGGCCCTTGCGGGGCTCGTCGATCCGGCCGATGAAGCCGATGGTGTCGCCCTGCCACTGCGGTCTGGGCTCGGCCTTGGCGAAGAAGTCGACGTCGACGCCGTTCGGGATGACCACCGCGTCGCCGCCCAGGTGCTCGACGAGGGTGCGGCGGGCGTACTCGCTCACCGCGATCCGTGCGCTGATCTTCTCCAGGGCCGCCTGGAGGATCGCGTACGCGGCGATCATCGCGCGGGAGCGCGGGTTGGAGGTGTGGAAGGTGGCGACGATCGGCCCCTCGGCCGCCCAGCAGGTGAGCAGGCCGAGCGAGGGCGAGGTCGGCTCGTGGATGTGGACGACGTCGAAGGCGCCCTCGTGCAGCCAGCGCCGTACCCGCGCGGCGGACAGGAAGCCGAAGTTGAGCCGGGCCACCGAGCCGTTGTACGGCACCGGCACCGCGCGGCCGGCCGAGACGACGTACGGCGGCAGCGGGGTGTCGTCGTCGGCCGGGGCGAGGACGGACACCTCGTGGCCGAGGCGGATGAAGTACTCGGCCAGGTCACGGATGTGGAACTGGACGCCTCCCGGCACGTCCCAGGAGTACGGGCAGACGATGCCGATCCTCACGGGGTCCCCTTCCGGTCCTTCTCGGGGACGGTCGCGGGATCCCGCGCGGGGTCGAGGTCCTTCAGCCACAACCGCTGCAGCATGTGCCAGTCCTCCGGATGGTCGGCGATCCCCGTGGCGAAGGCGTCGGCCAGCGCCTGTGTCATGACGGACGTCTTCTCCCGCCGCGTACCTGACTCGGGGACCTCGACCGGCGGGTGGACGCGGCCGCGCATCACCGGCGAGTCGTCGTACCAGAGGGTCACCGGCAGCAGCCGGGCCCCGGTGTGCTGGGCGAGCAGGGCGGGCCCGGCCGGCATCCGGGCGGTCTCGCCGAAGAAGCCGACCTCGACGCCGGAGGCGGACAGGTCGCGGTCGGCGACCAGGCAGACCAGTCCGCCGTCACGCAGCCGCCGGGCCAGGGTGCCGAAGGCGGCGCCGCCGCTGTGCGGGAGCACCTCCATGCCGAGACCCTCGCGGTAGGCGACGAACCGGTCGTACAGCGTCTCCGGTTTCAGCCGCTCGGCGACGGTGGTGAAGGGTATGCCGAGCTTCGTGGTGACCCAGGCGCCGGCGAGGTCCCAGTTGGCCAGGTGCGGCAGCGCCAGGACGACGCCCCTGCCGGCCGCCATGCCGTCGGTCAGGTGGTGGAGGTCCTGGGGGTCGAAGCCGGACGCGATCCGCCCGGGGCTCCAGGCGGGCAGCCGGAAGGACTCCATCCAGTAGCGCAGGTACGACCGCATGCCCGCGCGGGAGAGTTCGGCCAGCCGCTCCGGGCCCGCGTCCGGCACGACGCGCGCGTAGTTGCCCTCCAGCCGGAGCACGCCCGGGCCGCGCTGCCGCCAGGCGAGGTCGGCGACGGTCCTCCCGAGGCGCGCGGCGACGGGCTCGGGGAGCTTCTTGACGGTGCCCCAGCCGGCGCCGTACAGGGCGTCGGCCAGCCGCTCCTGGGCACTCACGTGGCGGCCTCGCTCCCGCGGGCCCCCTGCCGCTCCGCGGCCTCCGCCTCGGCGGACTCGCGGCGCACGGTGACCACCCGCTGGACCAGCGTGACCAGGCTGCCGACGGCGACGATCCACAGGGCGACCGGCAGCAGGTACCGGATGCCCGGCACACCGAACGCGTGCAGGCCCGCGAGACCGGCCGCGACCAGCGAGACCACCAGTCGTTCGGCCCGCTCGACCAGCCCGTTGACGGCGACCGGCAGACCGATCGACTCGCCGCGCGCCTTGGTGTACGACACCACCTGGCCGCTGGCCAGGCAGAAGATCGACACCGCGCACAGGACGTTGTCGTCGCCGCCGCCCGCGTACCACAGGGCGAAGCCGCCGAAGATCGCGCCGTCGGCGACCCGGTCCAGGGTGGAGTCCAGGAAGGCCCCCCAGCGGCTGGAGCGGCCCAGCTGACGGGCCATGTTGCCGTCGACCAGGTCGGAGAAGACGAACAGCGTGATCACGACCGTGCCCCAGAAGAACTCGCCCATGGGGTAGAAGACCAGCGCGCCCGCGACCACTCCGGCGGTGCCTATGAGCGTGACCGTGTCGGGACTGACCCCCCGCCGGATGAGAAACGCGGCGAACGGTGTGAGGACACGCGTGAAGAATGCACGCGCGTACTTGTTCAGCATGGCCTTCCCGAGGGTCGGTGTGGCCGCGTGGCCCCTGCTGGCCACCCGGCGGGCCCAATCGTAGCCACGCGCGCGCGGGGGCGGCGGCGGGGCGTCCGCGCACCCGCGCGGGACGGGTCCGCCGGCCGGTTCGCGGCGCGGTGCGCACCGCCGTGAGCAGGGGCGGAGGCCGGGATCGCGTCCTTCGTATGGACGCACCGTGACGGGAGTGGAAAGCTCGAAGGACCGCGGGCGCCGCCGGAGCCGCACCGCACGCGGATTCCGCGGGTCCGCGCCCACAACGACCTCACCGTGCACGGGAGGCAGGATCATGGGCGACAAGGCGCGCACACACCCCGGAGCCGCCGGCAGGGCGCAGGCGGCCGACCACCCCGCGTCCGTACGGAACGTGGTGCTGGTCGGCCCCTCCGGATCGGGCAAGACGACCCTGGTGGAGGCTCTCGCGCTGACCGCGGGAGCGGTGAACCGGGCGGGCCGCGTGGAGGACGGCGGCACCGTCTCCGACTACGACGACATCGAGCACCGGCAGCAGCGCTCCGTGCAGCTCTCCCTGGTGCCCCTCGCCTGGGACGGCGTCAAGGTCAACCTCCTGGACACCCCCGGGTACGCCGACTTCGTCGGGGATCTGCGGGCCGGTCTGCGGGCGGCGGACGCGGCCCTCTTCGTCGTCTCGGCCTCCGACGGCGTGGACGGCACGACCCGCATGGTGTGGGACGAGTGCGCGGCGGTCGGCATGCCGCGCGCCATCGTCGTCACGCACCTGGAGGCGGCCCGCGCGGACTTCGAGGAGATGACGCGGGTCTGCGCGGAGGCCTTCGGCGGCGACGACCCCGACGCCGTGCTGCCGCTGTACCTGCCGCTGCACGGTCCTCAGGGGCCCGACGGGCACGCGCCCGTGCACGGACTGATCGGACTGCTGACACAGAAGCTGTTCGACTACTCCGGCGGCGAGCGCGAGGAGTCCGAGCCCGACGGGGACCGGCTGCCGCTGATCGAGGAGGCCCGCGGCCGGCTCATCGAGGGGATCATCGCCGAGAGCGAGGACGAGACCCTCATGGACCGCTACCTCGGCGGTGAACAGGTCGACGTCGGGACGCTCATCGGGGACCTGGAGCGGGCCGTCGCGCGCGGGGCGTTCTTCCCCGTGCTGGCCGCCGCCCCCGCCGCCGAGGGAGCCCGCCGGGGACTCGGCACGGTGGAGCTGCTGGATCTGATCACCCGCGGCTTCCCGACCCCGCTGGAGCACGGCGCCCCGAAGGTGACCACGCCCGACGGCAGGCCGCGCGAGCTGAAGCCCTGCGATCCCGACGCCCCACTGGTCGCCGAGGTCGTGAAGACCTCCTCCGACCCGTACGTCGGCCGCATCTCCCTGGTCCGGGTCTTCTCCGGCACCCTGCGCGCCGACCAGACCGTGCACGTCTCCGGACACGGACTGGCCGACCGCGGCCACGAGGACCACGACGTCGACGAACGGGTCGGCGCCCTGTCCACGCCGTTCGGCAAACAGCAGCGGCCCGTCTCCCACGTCATCGCGGGCGACCTCGCGTGCGTGGCGAAGCTCGGCCGCGCGGAGACCGGGGACACCCTGTCCGCCAAGGACGACCCGCTGCTCGTGGAGCCGTGGGACATGCCCGACCCGCTGTTGCCGCTGGCCATCCGGGCGCACAGCAAACCCGACGAGGACAAGCTCTCGCAGGGCCTGTCCCGGCTGGTGGCCGAGGACCCGACGATGCGGCTGGAGCAGAACCAGGACACCCACCAGGTGGTGCTGTGGTGCCTGGGCGAGGCGCACGCGGACGTGGCCCTGGAACGACTGCGCAGCCGTTACGGCGTCCAGGTCGACGTCGTACCGCACCGGGTGGCGCTCAGGGAGACGTTCGGCGGCAGGGCCGCCGGGCGCGGCCGGCACGTCAAACAGTCCGGCGGGCACGGACAGTTCGCCATCTGCGAGATCGAGGTGGAGCCGCTGCCGAACGGCTCGGGCATCGAGTTCGTCGACAAGGTGGTCGGCGGAGCGGTGCCGCGCCAGTTCATCCCCTCCGTCGAGAAGGGCGTACGGGCCCAGGCCCTCAAGGGGGTCGCCGCGGGGCACCCGCTGATCGACGTGCGGGTGACCCTGCTGGACGGGAAGGCGCACTCGGTGGACTCCTCCGACGCCGCGTTCCAGACGGCCGGCGCGCTGGCGCTGCGGGAGGCGGCCGCGGACGCGAGGATCCATCTGCTGGAGCCGGTGGCCGAGGTGAGCGTCCTGGTCGGCGACGACTACGTCGGCGCCGTGATGAGCGACCTGTCCGGCCGGCGCGGCCGGGTGCTCGGCACCGAGCAGTCGCCGGGTGGACGCACCCTCGTCAGGGCCGAGGTCCCGGAGATCGAGATCGACCGGTACGCCGTCGACCTGCGCTCCCTCTCGCACGGCACCGCCCGCTTCGACCGCCGGTACGCGCGGCACGAGCCCATGCCGTCGCACGTGGCGGAGCGGGTCAAGGAGGAGGCGCGTGCCGCCTCGTAGCCGGCTCCGGGCGACCCCGGCGCACCCCGGTGGGCGCCCGCGTACGCGCCTCGCGCCGGGGCGGCTTCGGAATGCCTCACTCCGCGTCGGTGGACGGCTTCGGCCGTCCGCCGACGGACGGCCGCGGGTACGGATACGCTGAATACCTGATCAACAGGTGTGCGCAGCAAGGAAGTCGGGAAGGCCGCAAGACGACAGTCGCGGCGATCGGGGGCGGGAATGACCGTTGAGAGCGGTTACGCGGACTTCTTCGGTCCGCAGGTGCCGCGCACGGGCGACGAGGGGCAGACGCCGACGTTCGCGCTGGCCTCGGCGGCCTACCGGGACAACGAGGCCGAGGAGATACTCAAGGCCAACAGCGAGTGGCACAAGTCGGCCGTGAGCGCGCCCCGGCTGAAGCTGTTCCGGCCGAACCTGGGCGAGGCGTACTCCAGGGCGATCATCGACCGGATGCTGGGCTCCGGCCGCGCACCGCTCATCCAGTCCTTCGGCACCCAGCCCCAGGTGGTGGTCGAGCACGCGCTGGCGGCCCACCGCATCCGCCGCGAGCGGGACAACTGGCTGAGCGCCGTCATGGTCCTGTGCGGGCTGCTCTTCCTGCCCGGTCTGCTGGTGTGGCTGCTGGTCTTCCAGATCCGCACCACGATGGCCAGGCGGGAGGACAAGCGGGCCGGCGCGCTCGCCACCACGCTGCTGGTCGCGGTGGGCGCCCTCGCCGTGCTGTTCCTGGTCAAGATGCCGTTCGGCGGGTTCTGGGGCTGGTACGCGCGCGCGGCGGTCGTCGCCCCGGTGCTGGGCTGGTTCTGGGCCAAGCAGATCTGCGAGCGCACGGCGAGGGACCTGCGCGAGCGCTGGGCCGGCCTGCTCTCCGGCAGCAGCGTCGGCGCCAAGGTGCCCGAGGCGGTACCGAGCAGCCCCGGCGAGACGGCGGCCGAGCAGCTGCGCCAGTCCCTGGCCCGGCTCAGCGCCGAGCAGCAGTCCAACTCCGTCTTCTACGCCGGGCCCAAGGGCATCCTCGGCATGGGCACCCGCTGGGGCAGCTGGCAGCTGGCCGAGGAACTGGTGCCCGCCGACCCGGACCGGGAGATCAATCCGTTCCGCAGCTGGGACGTGGTCAAGGCCGTCCACGACCGGCTGCGGATGCTGGAGCGCGGGCCGCTGCACACCGGCGGCTTCACCAAGCCGTCGGTACGGCACTGGATCGTCACGCCGATCGGCGAGAACGCCGACGCCGTCTCCCGGCCCGAGGGCACGGACGTGGAGGCGTACCAGGTCAAGCCGCACGCCATACAGGAGATCTGCAACAAGCAGCAGTTCGGCGCGGGCGACCGGCACTACCTGGGCGTGCAGTGGACGCTGTGGGACGGCCAGCTGGTGATCACCATGCTGATCACCGTGACCGTGCTGCACGAGACGCTGCGCATCGAGGTCACCGGGCACGCGCTGGGACCGGTGCACTCCCTGTTCACCAGCAAGCCGGCGGCCAAGGAGAAGGAGGTCCAGAAGTCGGTCAGGTTCTGGGAGACCCGGAAGGTGAAGCTCCCGCTGGTCGACTCGGACGAGGTGGTCCGCCTGGCCGCCCGGGCGCCGCTGACCTGGTACCCGCCGCTGCTGTACTGGCTGGGCGGCAAGCTGAGCCTGCCGGAGCCGTTCGGTCTGCGGCACGCGTGGGCGGACAAGCCGTGGCGGCACCGGTTCATGGCGGACGACGCGCTGCGCGCGGCGACGCCGGTGCTGCGGGCGGTGCACTCGGCGGCGATCAAGGTGCTGGCGGAGAACGGGGTGGACACGGAGAAGTTCGGGGCTCGGTCGTCGTTCCTCAGCACGGCGGTGCAGGACGCCTCGCCGCGGAAGGCCGACGTGTACGACGCGTAGGCCTCCGGCGGGTGGGGACGAGGTCCCGAACGGGCCCCGTCCCCACCCGCCGGACGGGCTGATCGACGCGGCCCCGCCTGCGCGGTCAGGCCGTCGGCCACGCCTCCGCGAGCATCTTCCTCGTGTCCGCCAGGAGCTGCGGCAGGACCTTCGTGTGGCCGACCACCGGCATGAAGTTCGTGTCGCCGCCCCAGCGCGGGACGATGTGCTGGTGCAGGTGGGCGGCGATGCCCGCGCCCGCGACCGTGCCCTGGTTCATGCCGATGTTGAAGCCGTGCGCGCCCGACGCGGTCCGCAGCGCCGTCATCGCCTGCTTGGTGAGCTCGGCGAGTTCCGCCGTCTCCTGAACGGTGAGGTCCGTGTAGTCGGCCACGTGCCGGTACGGCACGGTCATCAGGTGGCCGCCCGTGTACGGGTAGAGGTTGAGCACCGCGTAGACCAGCTCGCCGCGCCGCAGGATCAGCCCGTTCTCGTCGGACGTGGCCGGGAGGGAGCAGAAGGGACAGCCGTCGTCGGCGCCCGGGCCGCTCGGCTTGTTCTCGCCCTGGATGTAGGCCATCCGGTGGGGCGTCCACAGACGCTGGAACGCGTCCTGCGTGCCCACCCCCCACTGCTGTTCCGGCTCACTCGTCATGCGTGCAGCATATGGCGTCCCCGCGGGGGTGCGGAAAAGGCCCCCGGGATCGCTCCCGGGGGCCTCGGGTCGTCCCGCCGTCAGACCTGCGCCCGCTCCTCGACGACCTTCGCGATCTTCGCGATGGCCTCGTCGACGGGGATGCCGTTCTCCTGCGAGCCGTCGCGGTAGCGGAAGGAGACGGCGCCGTTGGCCATGTCCTCGTCGCCCGCGATGACCATGAAGGGCACCTTCTGCTTCTGGGCGTTGCGGATCTTCTTCTGCATGCGGTCGGAGGAGGAGTCGACCTCGACGCGCAGTCCCTGCTTGCGGGCCGCGTCCGCGAACTTCTCCAGGTACTCGACGTGCGCGTCGCCGATCGGGATGCCGATCGCCTGCACCGGCGCCAGCCACGCCGGGAACGCGCCCGCGTAGTGCTCGAGGAGCACCGCGAAGAACCGCTCGATCGAGCCGAACAGCGCGCGGTGGATCATGACCGGACGGGTCTTGGAGCCGTCCGCGGCGGTGTACTCCAGGTCGAAGCGCTCCGGCAGGTTGAAGTCGAGCTGGATGGTCGACATCTGCCAGGTGCGGCCGATCGCGTCCTTGGCCTGGACGGAGATCTTCGGGCCGTAGAAGGCGGCGCCGCCCGGGTCCGGGACCAGGGGCAGCCCCTGCTTCTCGGCGACCTGGCGCAGCGTCTCGGTGGCCTCCTCCCAGACCTCGTCCGAGCCGACGAACTTCTCCGGGTCCTTGGTGGACAGCTCCAGGTAGAAGTCGGTCAGACCGTAGTCGCGCAGCAGGTTCAGGACGAAGGTGAGCGTCTTGTCGAGCTCCTCCGACATCTGCTCGCGGGTGCAGTAGATGTGCGCGTCGTCCTGGGTGAAGCCGCGGGCGCGGGTGAGGCCGTGCACGACGCCCGACTTCTCGTACCGGTACACGGTCCCGAACTCGAACAGGCGCAGCGGCAGTTCACGGTACGACCGGCCGCGCGCGTCGAAGATCAGGTTGTGCATCGGGCAGTTCATGGGCTTGAGGTAGTAGTCCACGCCCTCGTCGAGCTGCATGGGCGGGTACATGCCGTCGGCGTACCAGTCCAGGTGGCCCGAGGTCTCGAAGAGCTTCCCCTTCGTCGCGTGCGGGGTGTAGACGAACTCGTAGCCCTCCTCCTCGTGCCGGCGGCGCGAGTAGTCCTCCATGACCCGGCGGACGATGCCGCCCTTGGGGTGGAAGACCGCGAGGCCGGAGCCGATCTGCTCCGGGATGGAGAACAGGTCCAGCTCGCTGCCCAGCTTGCGGTGGTCGCGCTTCTCGGCCTCGGCGAGGAACTCCAGGTGCGCCTTCAGCTCGTCCTTGGACGGCCAGGCGGTGCCGTAGATGCGCTGGAGCATGGGGTTCTTCTCGCTGCCGCGCCAGTAGGCGGCCGCGTTGCGCATCAGCTTGAACGCCGGGATGTTCCGGGTGGTGGGCAGGTGGGGTCCCCGGCAGAGGTCCTTCCAGCACAGGTCACCGGTCCTGGCGTCCAGGTTGTCGTAGATCGTCAGCTCGCCGGCGCCGACCTCGACGTCCGCGCCGTCGTCGTGCGAGGCGGAGCCCTTGAGGCCGATCAGCTCCAGCTTGTACGGCTCGTCGGCGAGCTCCTCGCGCGCCGCCTCGTCGGTGACGACGCGGCGGGAGAAGCGCTGGCCGCGCTTCTGGATCTCCTGCATCTTCTTCTCGATGGCCTTGAGATCCTCGGGCGTGAACGGCTTCTCCACGTCGAAGTCGTAGTAGAAGCCGTCCTTGACCGGCGGGCCGATGCCCAGCTTGGCCTCGGGGAACAGTTCCTGCACGGCCTGGGCCATGACGTGCGCGGTGGAGTGGCGCAGGATGTTGAGGCCGTCCTCGGAGGAGATCTCCACTCCCTCGACGGTCTCACCGTCCCCGACCTCGTAGGAGAGGTCCCTGAGCTCGCCGGCCACGCGCGCGGCGATGACCGAGCGCTCGCCGGCGAAGAGCTCGGCGGCCGTGGTGCCCGTCGTCACCACGCGTTCTTCCCGCTCGGAATCGCGTTGGATGATCACACGGACGTCTGACACCGGTCTCTCCTGACTGAAGGCTGTGGGCGCGGCGCCATACCGGAGCGCACGCATGGGTGCGATCGTACCGACCCGGGCGCGTCGACCGCGAAATCAGTTCCCGTGGTCCGGCTCGTAGGCCTCCCCGAAGAAGGCCGCGGTCTCGGCGTTCGCCTGGAGCGCCTTCATCAGCCGGTCCCGCTCCGCCTCGTCGATCTGCACCGGCGCCACCTCCTGGACGCCGGTGAGCCGGCGGAAGCCGCCCCTGCTCTCCAGCCGCCCGCGCACCCGTACGGGCAGGCCGGCCAGGTGCGCGTGTCCGGCGATGCGGTAGTTCTCCTCATCGAGCGTGGTCCGGACGTGGCCGACCTCCGCCCCGGCGAGCACCCGCAGCCGGACCATGCCCTCGCCCCGGGGCCCGGACCGGTGCATCCGCACGACCGTGCCGGTGATCCGCACCGTGACGGACGGTTCCGCGCGCTGGTAGCGCAGACCGGCCTCGAGCAGGACGGGCAGGTCGCCGGGTGAGAACCCGACGGGTCCGGTGCGGGCCGCGCAGCCCCCGGGCGCACCGGCCGCCGGGGCCCAGGCCACCGCGATCCGGGCGCCCTCCGTGCCCCGGACCAGAGCGGCGAGGGCCTCGGTGAGCTCATGGCTGACGCCCGCCGTGACGGCCGTGTCGAAGGCGTCCATGCCGCCGGTGGCGCGGCGGTGGTCGATGGCCTCGCGGGTGGCGTGCAGGGCGTGGTGGAGGCGCACGGCGAGGGCGCGGCCGGTGGTGACGGGGGCGAAGACGGTCAGCCGGCGCCCGCCGGGTGCGGGTCCGACGAGGAGGGCGTCCAGTGCGGCGGCGGCCGTGCGGCGGTGCCGGGCGCCGTGGAAGCCGCTTCGGGCGCGGGTGGCGAGCGCGGCGGCGAGGAGGGTCCGGCGGGCGGCGGAGCGCAGCTGTTCCTCCGCGGTCCAGGCGGTGGCGCCGCCGGGTCCGGCCGGTGTGTCGCGCCACCAGTGGATCTCGTCGCTGGGCACGGCGAGGGCGAGCAGGATCTCGCGGGCGGAGGGCGCGGCGCTGCGGGACAGCGCGTGCAGGGCCTCGGCGAGCAGGTCCTCGCTGTCGGGGAAGACGCGGGAGGCCGGTACCAGCAGGCTGGTGCCGGTGCCCGGTCCGGGCGGGGTCCAGCGGTCGTAGCGTCCGGCGACGCCGCCGCGGCGCCGCCAGCCGTGCCGGTGCAGCAGGGCGGTGAGCACGGCGGGGTCGAGGTCGGCGGGCGCGGGCGGCCGGCCGACGTGGTCGGTGTCGGCGGGGTGGGGGCGCACGGGCCTCGGGGGCTCCCCGGTCGGGCGGTGCGTCACGGTTTTCCTCCCGTCCCGACCCGCGTCATGATCTCGCACAGCGCCCGGTCGTCGAAGATGCGTGAGGTGGGGATCCGTACGGTGGTGCGGCGCCGGCCGGTGACGGGGTGTCCGGCGAGATTGGTCCAGTAGCAGCAGTGCCGCAGGTCGAGCCGGTCGTGTCCGGCGCGCAGCCAGTCGTCCTGGGAACGCGGCACGATCATCACGACGAGGATCTTGTGCACCGAGACCGGGGTGCGGGCGAGCTTCTCCAGGTGCGCGTTGTCGAGGGTGAAGGAGAAGGAGCGGCCCGGCGGGTGCGGGGCGAGCTGGTAGGTCGCCTTGAGCTGCACCTTGATGGTGACCTCGTCGTCGACGGTGTGCCCGGCGGCGCTGTGGCTGACGTGCCAGTCGATGCCGTTGTCCGGGAACGGCTGGGAGAGCGAGCATCCCGCGGCGGCGGCGACGGCGTGCAGATAGCCCACCTGCAGGGTCTCCATGCAGGCGGTGGTGGCGAGGGTGCCGCGGGTGGGCGGCGTGCGCTCGGGCAGCAGCCCGCCCCGTTCGGGCTGCGCGACGGCCATGGCCAAACAGCCTTCCAGAACAAGTGTTTCCCCGTTGCGGATCGCTGAACTGCGAAGACCCGTACTCCTGTTGTCTCCTTCCGGCGTACGGCGCAAACAGGCCGGGTATCACCGGTTCGGGCAGCGGACGGTGCGCCGACTGCCGACGGTGGACGAGGGGTTGTTGGGTATGGCGTGCTGGTACGAAGGGCCGTTGGCCGCTTTCGACACGGAGACGACGGGTGTGGACGTCGAGACCGACCGGATCGTGTCGGCCGCTCTCGTCGTCCAGGACGCGCCGGGCGTCCGGCCGCGGGTGACCCGCTGGCTGGTGAACCCGGGGGTGCCGGTGCCGGCCGGGGCGACGGAGGTGCACGGACTGACGGACGATCACCTGCAGCGCAACGGCCGCTGGCCGGCGCCGGTGATGTACGAGATCGCGCAGGCGCTGGCGGAACAGGCCAGGGTGGGCCGCCCGCTGGTGGTGATGAACGCGCCGTTCGACCTCACCCTGCTGGACCGGGAGCTGCGCCGGCACCGGGCGTCGTCGCTGGCCCGCTGGTTCGAGCGGGCGCCGCTGCTGGTGCTGGACCCCAGGGTGCTGGACAAGCACCTGGACCGCTACCGCAAGGGCCGGCGCACGCTGGCCGACCTGTGCGCGCACTACGGCGTCGAGCTGGAGGCGGCGCACGACGCGGCGGCGGACGCGACGGCCGCGCTGGAGGTCACCCGGGCGGTCGGGCGGCGTTTCGCGTCACGGCTGGAGCGGCTGTCCCCCGGCGAGCTGCACACCCTGCAGGCGGTGTGGCACGCGGCGCAGGCGCAGGGACTGCAGGCGTGGTTCGCGCGCACGGGCACGGACGAGGTGGTGGACCCGGCCTGGCCGCTGCGTCCGGACCTGCCGGCGGCGGCGTGAGCGACGCCCGGCGGGAATGCGAAAAGCCGGTCCGTCGACGACGGACCGGCCTCCCCGGTGGGCGATACTGGGTTCGAACCAGTGACCTCTTCGGTGTGAACGAAGCGCTCTCCCACTGAGCTAATCGCCCGGGAACGCAGTGAACAATACAGGTCTGGGGACGGTTCCTTCAAACCGCTTCCAGGTGGGCGGCCAGGCCGCGCCGGCCGGCCCGCATCATCAGGGCGTGGTTGGCCCGCAGGACGGGCCGTCCCGGGACGGCGAGCAGGCGCAGCAGCGGCTTGCGGACGTCGACCTCCTGCTCGTAGTGGGCGAGGCAGCCGCGGGGTCCCAGCCGGGTGACGGTCCAGCGGGCCCAGCCGTCGATGTCGCCGGACAGGCCGGCCTCCAGGATCCCGGTCTCCGGGTCGCGCCGCCCCTCCCGCACGGTCGAGGTCAGGTCGTACGGCAGGAGGGAGCGGATCGTGACGATCCCACTGGTGTCGTCGAGGCGGGTGACGTCCCGTACCTGGGGCCACCACAGGGGGTAGTCCTCGATCCGCTCCAGAACGCGGTAGACCACCGGGGCGGGCGCGGACAGGGTCCACAGACTGCGGAAGCGGTGATGGTTCCAGTCCATGGACGTCGTGTTCCCGTCCGCGCCCGTGATGTGCCTACGGCATCCGGTCTCCCAGCAGCGACAGCAGCTCGATGGCGGCGAGGCCGTAGAGCGCGGTGTCGTTGGTGGACACCCAGGCGGCCTCGCCCCCGGCGACCAGGGCCGTCGGGCCGCCGACCTTCTCGGTCCTCCAGGGTGCCGACTCCTTGTAGCCGTCGGAGTCGTAGAACTTCTGCCAGGCCCGCTCGGCCAGCTTCTGGTCGCCGGTCCGCACGGCGGCGTAGGCGTCGAGGCGGGAGTGGCCCTGGAAGAGGATCAGGCTGCCGAAGTTCGAGCCGTAGCGCGCGGCCTGTTCGGCTTTGCCGGCGTTGAAGTAGCGGCAGTAGTCGTAGTAGGCCTCCTCGAACTCCGGCATGTCGACGAGGTCGATGAGTTCGGCGCACAGCTCGTTCAGGCCGAAGACCGCCGACAGGTGGGAGACCTCGACCTTCGGGGTGTCGGCGACGGCGAACCTGCCGGTGTCGAGGTCGTACAGGCCGCTGCCCTGGACGAAGCCGTTGGGCTGGGCGGCGATGGTCTCCATGGTGGAGAGCACGCGGGCTCTCGCCTTCTCCCACTTGGGGCCCTTGCGTTCCCACTCGGTGAGCCAGGCGGAGACCAGTCCGCTCCAGTCGGTGCCGAAGCCGATGGACAGGGCGTTGCGGTCGGGCGTGTAGGGCTCGGCGCGGATCTTGCGCAGGGGGTCGAGGGCGAGGAAG
Organism: Streptomyces sp. NPDC126497; assembly: GCF_040302425.1. Taxonomy (NCBI): domain Bacteria; kingdom Bacillati; phylum Actinomycetota; class Actinomycetes; order Kitasatosporales; family Streptomycetaceae; genus Streptomyces; species Streptomyces sp. NPDC126497. The sequence goes on along the minus strand of NZ_JBEORT010000006.1, from coordinate 79,302 downwards.
GTCTCGTCGGAGTCGACGTTGGCGTGCATGAGGTCGCCGACGCGTTCGTCGGCGGTGAGGAAGTAGTAGTAGCGGCGGTAGGTGGTGTTGGCGATGCGCTGCTGCTTGGCGCTGTCGGCGAAGTGCTGGACGCCGTGCCGGGTGCCGAGGCCGGCCCACTTGCCGATGTGGTAGACGTCGACCTCGCCGGTGTGGCGGGTCATCGCCTCGGCGAAGCGGAAGATGTCGGCGCGGCCGGAGCGCAGGTACGCGTACCAGAGCCACAGGTCGGGTGAGAGCTCGGAGTTGTCCCAGGCGTAGCCGCCGACGTCGTAGCGCCACTGGTGCCGCACGGTGTCGTAGGTGTGCATGATGTCGCCGTAGTCCCAGAAGCCGTACCAGCGGCGCTGCTCCACCTGGTCCTTGTAGTAGGTGAAGAGGAAGTCGAGGTGGTCCTCGATCCTCGCCTTGGCCGGGGTGGAGCGGTCCGGTTCGGCGAACAGGCCCCTGCCGAAGACCCCGGCGCCGATCAGCTGCTCGGGCGGGGCGGCGAGCTGCGGGAGGACGCGGACGGCCTCGACCTGTCCGGCGAGCTCCTCGGCGCTCGGGGTGGCCGCGTTGGCCCAGAAGAGGAGTTCGGAGGTGCGGGCGATGCCGTACGGGGTGCCGAACCCGGGCTCGTGGTCCTCGTAGGTGATGTTGAGGCCCTCGAGCTGTTCGGGGAAGGTGTCCTGGCCCATGCCGTCGTGGTAGAAGCGCAGGTCCATGGGCTGGGCCTCGGGTGACCAGAGCCAGAGGGTGACCTCGGCCTGGTCGGTGTGGGCGTCGCGGACGTCGAGCTGGGCGGGGTGCTTCTCCCAGAAGTCGCGCAGGCCGAAGGAGAGGCCGCCGGTGACGCCGCCGACGTAGCCGAAGCCGGAGGCGCGCCGGCCGCCGCCGGCGCCGATCCAGCCGTAGCCCTTCTTGGTGCGCTTGCGCAGGGTGAAGCCGTCGGCGGAGAGCTGGGAGAGGGTGTAGTCGCCCCATTCGGGGATGTACTGCAGGCGGGTGGTGACCCGCTGGTCCCAGGTGGCGGGGTCGGGGAGCTTCTCGCCGGCGAACTGGGCGGCCTGGACGGCGGCCCCCGGGTCGCGGCGCAGTCCGGTGATGCCCTTGACGGCCTCCCGGAGCAGGCCGGTGCCCTCGCCGCCGAGGCGGATGTGGCGGTCGTAGGACTCGTCGCGCATCGGGACGGTGAAGCGGACGCCGAGGCCGCGGATGAAGTCGCCGCTCGCCCTGCCGGGCTCCTGCTTCCCGTCGTAGGTGATGGTGTGCACCATGCGGAAGGAGTCGGCGCCGGCGTAGAAGTAGAGGCGGAGGGAGAAGGGCAGCAGGTCGCGGTGGCCCTTGCGGTGCGTGCCGTCGACGCGGACGACCGCGCGGACGGGACCCTCCTGTTCGACGGTGACGCCGGAGACGGTGCCGTCGAAGCGTTCGGTCCTGACGGTGGTCTGGTCGCCGTCCTCGTACTCGGGCTGGCGCAGGACGACGAGGCGGCCGTTCCTGGCGATCTCGGTGGAGCCGCGGGTGACCGACTTGACGATCGTGTGGCCGGATTTCGCGACCCGGGCGGTGATGACGCCGGTCGAGATGTCGACGGTGCCGCCGCGCTTGTCGACGGTGACCTTCTTCCCGGGGGACGCGGCGGGCGCCCCGGGGGTCAGGGTGAGCTTGCCGGAGCCGGAACTCACGGCGTGCGCGGTCCACTTGAGGGAGCCGTCGGGCCAGTGGGCGATCGGCCAGGACTGGACGGGGACGGACGCGCCGTCGGCGTCGGTCAGCGCGAAGGTCTGGTCCTCCCGGTGGGCGCCCTTGGGCCAGGGCACGCCGACGGTGGAGCCGGGGGCGGCGCCGAGGCCGCCGTCCTCCAGCCAGTCGAGGGTGACCGGGCCGGCGTCGGCGGCTTCCGCGCGGGGCGCGGCGGCGGCGTTCGGCGTTCCCAGGGCCCAGCCGACCTGGGCGGCGGCTCCGGCGACGGCGGCCGCCTTGAGCAGGGATCTGCGGGGGATGGGGGACATGGCCTTTCCTTTCCGTTGCGGGGTGCAAGGTGATGTCAAGGGCATGACAGACAGGGGTGCGGCGCCGGAGCGCCGCCCCCGAAGAGGGGCACCGTCCGTCAGCGGTGCCGGTACCGCTCCTCCACGGCGACGGCCGCCGCCGCGACGGCCCCCAGGACGGGGACCGCCAGCGGCGGGACGGACCACGCGGACAGGGCCACGACGGCGATCCCGCAGACGAGCAGGAAGGATCCGGCGGGGTCGAGCACGGTGCGCCGGCCGGCGTCCGCGAGCAGCTCCCGCCAGGTGGTGCCGGGCGCCCAGACCGCGGTCGCCCGCAGCAGGGTCACGGCGGCCCCGATCAGCGCGAGGACCCCGACGGCCCCGACGAGCGGCCCGCCGGGGAGTCCGGCCCGCGCGGCCAGGACGTCCACCCACACCGCGGCGGCCACCGCCCACCCGGCGAGCCCGACGGCCCACCCGCCGCGCACGGCGGTGCGGAAGTCCTGGGCGAATTCCCGCAGGCCGCCGCCCTGGTGGGTGGTCCGACGCCGCAGGTGCCGGGCGCCGGCGGCGAAGGCGGCGGGGTAGGTGACGACCCCGAGGCAGGCCACGGCGATCCACACGCCGGTGAGCAGGCACTCGGCGAAGACCGCGAAGCGCTCGCCGAACACGGACTCCCTGCGTGCGGTGCGGGCCTTCACGCGTGCTTGCGCCATGGTGACCGCCTCAGCCCTTCAGTCCGGAGGTCGCCATGCCGTCGATGAGGTAGCGCTGGAAGGCCATGAAGAAGGCGATGACCGGCACCAGCGCCACCAGCGACATCGCGATCATGCTGCCGTAGTTGGAGACGCCCTCCTGGTCGCGGAACATCATCAGGCCGAGCGAGACGGTGTACTTCTCGGGGGTGTTGAGGTAGATCAGCGGCCCCATGAAGTCGTTCCAGGCGTTGATGAAGGTGAAGATCGCGCTGGTGATGATGGCGGGCCGGCTCAGCGGCAGCACGATCGACCAGTAGGTGCGCAGGTGCCCGCAGCCGTCGAGTTTGGCCGCCTCGTCCAGCTCCCTGGGCAGTCCGCGCATGAACTGCACCATCAGGAAGACGAAGAAGGCCTCCGTGGCCAGGAACTTGCCCGCGACCAGCGGCACCAGGGTGTCGGTGAGCTCGAGGTTGCGGAAGAGCACGTACTGCGGGATGAGCAGCACGTGGTACGGCAGCAGCAGGGTGCCGATCATCAGCGTGAAGAGCAGGTTCCGTCCGGCGAACCGGATCTTGGCGAAGGCGTACGCGGTCAGCGAGCTGGACAGCACGACACCGGCCACGGCGAGGACCGCGTACACCAGCGAGTTCCAGAAGAAGCTGCCGATGGAGATGCCGGAGATGCCGTCGGCGAGCCCGGAGAAGTTCGCCCAGACCGGCTTCGTGGGCAGCAGGTCGAGGCTGGCGATGATGTCCTTGCTCGGCTTGAACGAGGCGCCGACCACCCAGATCACGGGATAGAGGACGACCGCGAGGACGACGAGCGCGCCCACGTGCCAGGCGATCGATCCGACGCGCCGCCGTTCGCCGGCGGTGGGCGGGGCGGGGCTGGTGGCACTGGTCACTTGGCGGCCTCCTCGTAGTGCACCCACTTCTTCTGCGACCAGAACAGGACCGCCGTCACGAGCGCCACCGCGATCACCAGGGTCCAGGCCATCGCGGAGGCGAAGCCCATCTGGGCCTCCTTGAAGCCCTTCTGGTAGAGGTAACAGGTGTAGACGAGCGTGGCGTCGGCGGGCCCGCACCGGGTGTCGGAGACGACGTAGGCGGAGCCGAACACCTGGAACGCGTGGATGGACTCCAGCAGCACGTTGAAGAACAGCACCGGGGAGATCATCGGCAACGTGACGTTCCAGAACCTGCGCAGCGGTCCGGCGCCGTCCATCTCGGCGGCCTCGTACAGCTCCTGCGGGACCTGCTTGAGGCCGGCCAGGAAGATGACCATGGGGGCGCCGAACTGCCAGATGCTCAGGGCCACCAGGGCGTAGATGACGTAGTCCGGGTTGCCGATCCAGCCGCCCACGTCGAGACCGAAGACCTTCTGCGTGCGGTCCACGATCGCGTCGTCCGAGAACAGCGCCCGCCACACGAAGCCGACGGAGACGCTGGCGCCGACGAGCGAGGGCATGTAGAAGGCGGCCCGGTACAGGCCCTGTCCGCGCCGCTTCTGCGCGAGCAGCAGCGCGACGCCGAGCGCGAGCAGCAGCTTCAGGGGGGTCGCCACGACGACGTACTTGAGGGTGACCTCGACCGACTTCTGCCAGCGCGGGTCCTGGAACATCGTCGTGAAGTTGTCCAGCCCCACCCACCGGGGCGGCGTGAACAGGTTGTAGCTGGTGAACGCGTAGTACAGCGACGCGATCATCGGCCCCGCCGTGAGCAGGAGGAACCCCGCGATCCACGGTGACATGAAGAGGTAGCCGGCGAGAGTCTCGCGGCGCCGCCCGCGCCGCCCGGCGGCGGGAGCGGCGGGCCGCTTCCCGGCCGGGCGCGCGGGCGCTTCCTTGACGAGCGTCATGGTGGTACGTCCCCTCAGCCGGCGAACGCGGCCTTGGCCTCGCTGAACAGTGCCTTGGCGGCGTCGGCCGGCTTGGTCTTGCCCTGGGCGACCTCGCCGCCGATGCGCAGGAACGCCGCCTCGATGACGTCGGCGCCGGACGGGTGCGGGGTGATCCTCCCGAGGACCCCGGCCTCGGCGACCTCTTCCTCGTAGGCCGCGACGCCCTTGTTGTTCTCGTCGGTGGGCGTGAACGCCTCGTACTGCTCGGTGGTGGCGAGGATGCCGCGGTCGTAGCCCATGATCTTGCCGACCTCGGGGTCGTGGACCATGAAGTCGATGAACCGGGCGACCTCCTCGGGGTGCTTGGTCCCCGAGAAGCCGCTCAGCATCAGCGAACCGAGGTACTGGCCGGTGGCCTTGCCGTCCGTGGTGGGGATCGGCGCGAGCCCGTAGTCGGACTCGCCCTCGCCCTCGTAGCGGATGGAGAAGTTGTCCCAGGTGAACTCGGACGCCGCGAGGCCCGCCGAGAGCGCCGACTTGGGCTTGACCTGCTCGACCTTCTTCGGGTCGGCGACGAGCCCGGACTTCACGCGCTTGTAGCCGTCCTCCCACCACTGCGTCAGGTCGTCCTGGGTGAAGCCGAGGTCGGAGTCGGTGAAGAACGCCTTGCCGTTCTGGCGCAGGTAGAGGTCGTAGAGGTACATGATGCTGAAGTAGCCGGTGTCACCGGCGATCTTCAGCTTGTCCTGGATCGTCTGCAGGGCGTCGAAGTACTCGTCCCAGGTCCAGCCGAACTCCGCCTCCACGCCGGCCTTCTCGAAGGCCTTGAGGTCGATGACGAGCGACATGGTGTTGGCGCCGACGGGGACGGCGATCTGCTTGCCGTCGACCTGACCGTTCGCCAGGACGCCGTTGCGGAAGTTGTCCAGGCTCAGGTTCCCGGCGTCCGCCTGCGGCGTGAGATCCAACAGAACACCGCGCTTGTCGTACTTACGCAGGAAGCCGACCGCATTCTGGAAGACGTCCGGCGGATTTCCGCCGGAGGCCTGGGTCTGGAACTTCTCCCAGAACGCCTCGTAGTCGGTGAATTCAGGCTTGATCTTGATCTTCGGGAACTTCTTCTCGAAGAGCGCGATCGTCTTCTTGATGGCGATGGTGCGCGGCTCGCCGCCCCACCACGCGTAACGAAGGGTGACCGTGCCGTCCCCCGAGCCGCTGCCGCCCCCGCAGGCGGTGGCCGTCGCACCCAGCCCCGCGACGGCCAGCGAGGCCCCCGCCGCTTTGAGGATCGTCCGCCTCTCCACATTCCCACCCTGCTGCATATGAGCCTCCCCGCGACGTTCGCGTCCGCCTCATGAATCGTTTCAAGTAAGCGCTTGCTGGCACAAGCTACGGAGGGCCTACGGACACGTCAATGATTCGGACAGGAATTCATCGGCGCCCCGGCCGAACGCCGGCGGCGACCACCTCCGCCCGCACGGTCCCGTCCGACCGCAAACACGCAGGCAGGAACCGCGTGGCCGACCGGCCGAACACGACGGGGCGGGCCGCGGCGAGAACGGCGGAAGGTCACGGTTGGATGAAGGCGACCGGAAGCGGAACGCCCCGGGACACCGTACGGGCCCCGCCCGACGGCACGCCGACGCGAACGCGCGGTGCCGCGCGCATACGACAAGGCGGCCCGGCTCACCGTCGGTGAGCCGGGCCGCCTTGTGATCCGGTGGGCGATACTGGGTTCGAACCAGTGACCTCTTCGGTGTGAACGAAGCGCTCTCCCACTGAGCTAATCGCCCGGACGCAGGAAGAACATTACCCCATGTCAGGGGATGCCCGTGACCAGCGGGCCGGGGCCGGGCGGCCCCGGCCCCCGGTCACTGGTCCTTGATCTTCCAGGGCATCTCGAAACCGAACTTCCACAGGTAGAACCCGGCCAGCGCGGCGATGATCACCAGGCCGGCCGAGGTCAGGATGATGTTCCGGCGCCGCACTTTGGGGTCCAGGGCGCGCTGGGCCGCCTCGGTGACCTTGCGCTTGGTCCAGCGCAGCACCAGCTGGGCCCAGACGAACTCGGTCGCCCAGATCGCCATGCCGCCGAAGATCACGACCCAGCCGGGTCCGGGCAGCGGCAGCATGATGATGCCGGCCACCACGACCGCGAGGCCGACGATGAAGACGCCGACCTGCCAGCTCAGGTGCAGTGCGCGGCGCGCCTTGACGAATTCCGGGGCCCGTGAGCCGAGCCCCCGCTCGACCGGACCCTCGCCGCCGTCCGTCGTCACCCCGTGGGCCGCCACGACGGCCTCGCCGGGCTTGTTACTCCCCGTGTTCATATAGCCAAACACTACCCGAGCGGAACACACCACCGGAATGGGTGCGGGACGCGAACGATCTCTCGGCCGGAAGAGTTACCTAAACACACGCAAAACCCTCAGAGGGGTTTACAACGGCACCGTAGGTGGCATGTCGATTTGGCCGACGTGCGAATCCCCGAGCGCACACTGAGCGAAAGGCCCTGGCGCTTATGAACACCACGGTCAGCTGCGAGCTGCACCTGCGCCTCGTTGTGTCGAGCGAGTCCTCCCTGCCTGTCCCCGCAGGCCTGCGGTACGACACGGCCGACCCCTACGCCGTGCACGCCACCTTCCACACCGGAGCCGAGGAGACCGTCGAGTGGGTGTTCGCCCGCGACCTCCTCGCCGAGGGACTTCACCGCCCCACGGGCACCGGCGACGTCCGTGTCTGGCCGTCGCGCAGCCACGGTCAGGGCGTCGTCTGCATCGCCCTGAGCTCGCCGGAAGGGGAGGCCCTGCTCGAGGCCCCGGCGAGGGCTCTGGAGTCCTTCCTGAAGCGCACCGACGCCGCCGTGCCGCCCGGCACGGAACACCGGCATTTCGATCTCGATCAGGAGCTCTCGCACATCCTGGCGGAAAGCTAGGCGGGCGAGGCTCGCGAAACCGCCCGGCGCCGTCGACTCGGGGAGACGGCTCGGGCCAGGACAGCCGTGTACGGGCACAGCCGCGCACGGCTCACGCACCACGGCGCCGACACCGCGGGTTCCGCGGGCGGCGCCGTCGTGCTGTGCGCGGGCCGGCCGGACGGGTGATCGGGGACGGAGTGGGTGGTCCGGCGTCGCGTTCGAAGACATGTGCGGAGCGGGGAGGTGCGGGGCGCACCGGAGCCACTACCATCGGCCAGCATCGGCGGGCGCCCGCCCGACCCCCAGGCCAGGGAGCGAACTGTGCTGATCACCCACGACACCCGGTGCGCACTCGACACCGTGGTGGATCTGGTGAACTCCGCGCCGCAGGACGACACGACACCGGAGGGGCTGCCGGACGTCGCGGCCCTCGAGGAGTTCGTGCGGCAGCACAAGGTCAGCGAGGTGGGGATCCTCACGGAGTTCGACCTGGCCGCGGTGCGCAAGATCCGCGGCCGGTTCGCGGCGGTCTTCGCCGCGCCGGACGCCCGCGCCGCCGCCGCACTGATCAACGAGCTGATCGCGGCCGCGGGCACCACGCCCCGGCTCACCGATCACGACGGCTACGACTGGCATGTGCACTACTTCGCGCCCGGCGCCTCCGTGGCCGACCACCTGGCGGCCGACTGCGGGATGGCGCTGGCGTTCTTCGTGGTCGCCGGGGAGCAGGAGCGGCTGCGACGCTGTGAGGCCCCGGACTGCCGGCGCGCCTTCGTCGACCTCTCCCGCAACCGCTCGCGCCGGTACTGCGACAGCCGGACCTGCGGCAACCGTCTGCATGTGGCCGCCTACCGGGCGCGCCGCAAGGAGGCGGCGGGCTGACCGCCCGGGGCGGCTCCCCGGCCGGCGGCAGAGCCGTCCGATGCCGTGCCGACGCGGTCCCGACGGGTGACGCCGGGTAACCGCGGGTACGGCTCACAGCCACAGCAGGTCGTGCAGGGCAGCCGTGAGCAGCAGACACCCGATCACCGCAAGGAAGATCATCAGCGGTGGCTGGGAAAGGGCGAAGAGGCATCCGCGCGGCTCGTCCTGCTGCTGCGCGGCATCGCTCTGTGTCGTGTCCAGCATCTCGCGGCGATGATGACGCATCGGGAGCGCCCGACGCGATCAACACTCACGGAAAGCGCGGGTGTGCGCCCATTTCCGCGATCTACGGGTCGACTTGTGATCACTTCCGGGCACATCCGGGGCACCCCGTGATGTTTCCTCCGGTCACGCGCTCCTTCGCCCGAGCAGCAGCGGCGTCATATGCCGTGCTTCTTGAGGATGGCCTCGATGTCGCTGAAGTCGTCCTCGCCCCGGGAGGCGGGGGCGGGGCGGGCCTGCGGACGCCCTCCCCGGCCCAGGGAGGGCACGGAGGCTCCGGGAGCCGCCGCCTCGGGAGCCGCCGCCGCCCGGGCCGCCTTGCGCTCCTTGCGGGTGCCGCCGCGCCGTCGCTCCACGGTACGGGTGGTCGCGAACAGGACCCAGGACAGGCCCAGCACCCCGAAGCCGGCCCATGCCGTCGGGCTGAAGGCCGTGTCGGCCAGCCAGTCGACGACGCCGGTCATCACCAGGCCGAGGGGCACGAGCGCGTAGGCGGCGATGCGGGCGGCGGCGAGGAGGCGCTTGCGGTAGGCCGTGACCACCGCGATGCCCAGGCCTGCCGCGGAGACGGCGGAGCAGACGGTCTCGGCAATCATCCGGTCCTCCAGGCGGGTGCGGTCGCGGTGGCGCTTCGTCTCCTCCATCCTGCACCCGTGCGCCGCCGCCGGGCCATGTCCCGGCCGGACATCAGGGACATCTCCGGGTCGGAGGTCATCCGCGGGGGCGACCGCCGGCGCGGCCGCAGGACGTCGCGGGACGGGCCGGGAGGGCCGGGCGGCGGACGGGGAGCCGGACGTGCTCCCCGGCGCGGGCCCGGTCCGTCCGGGGTCCGGTGCGGTGGTGGCGGAGCCCGGCTGGGAGACTGTGGCCATGAGCGACTCCTCCCCCGCCCGGCCCGCCGCCCCCGTCCTCGACGTCTGGTGCGAGCTGCAGTGTCCGGACTGCCGAAGCGCCCTCGACGACCTCCGCGCCCTGCGGGCCCGCTACGGCGACCGCCTGGAGCTGCGGCTGCGGCACTTCCCGCTGGAGAAGCACAAGCACTCCTTCGCCGCCGCCCAGGCCGCCGAGGAGGCGCTGGAGCAGGGGCGGGGATGGCCGTACGTCGAGGCCGTGCTGGACAGGGTCGAGGAGCTGGACCGCCGGGGAGAGGCCTTCCTGGTCGAGGTCGCCCGGGAACTCGGCCTGGACGCCGAGGAGTTCGACACCGCGCTGATCGACGGCCGGCACATCCTGATCGTGGACGCGGACCAGGCCGAGGGCAAGGCGATCGGGGTGACCGGCACCCCGACGTATGTCATCGGCGGTGAGCGCCTCGACGGCGGCAGGAGTCAGGAAGGACTGCGCGAGCGCGTCGAGGAGATCGCGGACCGGCTGCTGGCCGGGCAGGAGGGCTGAGCCGGCGGTCCCCGGCCGCCGTCACAGGAGCGGCTTGTACAGCGAGTACCGCGTCGGGCCGTAACCGAGTGAGTCGTAGAGCCGCTCGGCCGGGGTGTTCCCGGCGAACACGTTGAGGCCGACGGCCCGGTTGCCCGCGGCGGCCGCCTGGGCCTCGGCGAGCAGCATGAGCGTGCGTCCGTGTCCCCGCCCGCGGTGGGCGGCGTGGGTCTCGACGTCGAAGACGTAGGCCCGCTCCCCGCGCACCGAGAGCCACAGGGTGCCCACGGGGGTGCCCCCGTGTTCGAGGACGCTGAAGACCATGCCCTCGGTGGTGCGGCCGTCGGGGAGCAGCGCGGCGTGGTCGTCCGCCGCCTTGGCGCGCGCCTCGGCCTCCGGTACCCCGCGCCGGATCCAGTCCTGCGCGTAGTCCTCCCGGCCCCTGACCAGCCAGGGTCCGAACTCGTCCTCGGTCATGGGCCGGGCCGCGCTGCCCGCGGGAAGCGCGGGCGGGGTGGGTCCCAGGGCCTTCTCCATGTTCCGGTTGCGCACGACGTAGCCGAGCGCCGTGGCGAGCCCGAGGGCGGCCGGGGGGTCGGCGGGGACCGTCACCTCCATGCGGCGGCAGCCCCAGCCGCGCGCCACCTCCTCCGCCGCCAGCACGGCCACCGTGCCCCGGCCGCGCCGGCGGTCCGGCTCATCGATGCGCAGGTTCATGAGGCGGGCCACGCCCGCGCCGAAGACGGGATGGGTGCCGAGGTGCACCGCCCCGACGGGACGGCCGTTCACGCACACCTGGTAGCGGCGCGACCGCGTGCCGTCGGGGTTCTGCTGAAGCGGCTCGACCGGCCGCAGGGTGGTGGTCATCGAGGGTGTTCTACCCGCTGTCGCGCCCCGGGGCAGCCGAATTCCGGGTCCGTCACGGGTCGAGGTCGGTCCCGGAGCGCTCCTCGAAGATCCGCATGGCCTTGGCGGTCACCGGGCCGGGAGCGCCGGGCAGTTCGCGGTCGTCGACCCGGTGCACGGCCTGGACGTCGCGCAGGGTGGAGGTGAGGAAGACCTCCTCGGCCCGCTCCAGGACGTCCAGCGGCAGGTCGGTCTCCTTGGCGCCGGTCCACTCGACGGCGAGGGCGCGGGTGATCCCGGCGAGGCAGCCGGAGGCGAGCGGCGGGGTGTGCAGCTCGCCGTCGAGGACGACGAAGACGTTCGACCCGGTACCCTCGCAGAGCCGTCCGGCGGTGTTGCCGAACAGCGCCTCGGAGGCGCCCCGCTCGCGGGCGCGGGCGAGGGCGACGACGTTCTCGGCGTACGAGGTGGTCTTCAGGCCGGTGAGCGCGCCGCGTTCGTTGCGGGTCCAGGGCACGGTGACGACGGCGGTGGAGTCGGGGCGGCGGGTGGTCTCGCCGAGGGCGACCACGAGGGTCGTGCCGTGGTCGCCGCGGTCGGAGCCGAGCGGACCGTGGCCGCCGGTGTAGGTGAGGCGCAGCCGGCCGAGCGGCATGGGGTTGGCCTCGAGGACGGCGGCGCAGGCGCGGCGGACCTCGTCGAGGTCGGGGTCGGGCAGCCCGAGCCCGCGGGCCGACCGGGTCAGCCGGTCGAGGTGCCGGGTGAGTGCGAACGGGCGTCCGTCCACGGCCTTCACCGTCTCGAAGATGCCGTCGCCCACGGTCAGTCCGTGGTCGAAGACGGAGACGCGGGCGGACTCGATGTCCTGCAGCCCGCCGTCGAGCCAGATCTTCACCTCTGGGTCCCTTCGCTCGTCTCGTACGTTCCCGACGCTACCGCGAGCAGCCGGGAGGCCTTCAGTTCGGTCTCCCGCCACTCCCCCTCGGGGTCGGAGCCCCAGGTGATCCCGGCGCCGGTGCCGAAGCGCAGGACGGCGTCACCGCCCGCGGTCCGGTCGATCCAGAAGGTGCGGATGCCCACCGCGAGCACACCGGTGCGGCGGTCGGCGTCGACCCAGCCGAGGCCGCCGCAGTACGGGCCGCGGGGCGAAGCCTCCAGCGCGTCGATGATCCGCAGCGCGCTGGACTTGGGCGCTCCGGTGACGGAGCCGGGCGGGAAGGCGGCGTCGAGCAGCCCGGGCCAGCCCGCGCCGTCCCGCAGCTCGCCCCGCACGGTCGACACGAGGTGGACCAGCCCCGGGTGCTTCTCGACGGCGCACAGGTCGGGCACGGTCACCGTGCCGGTGTCGCAGACCCGCCCGATGTCGTTGCGGACCAGGTCGACGATCATCACGTTCTCGGCGTAGTCCTTCTCCAGCAGGTCCGCCTCGGTGCGCCCGGTGCCCTTGATCGGCCCGGACTCGACGACCCGGCCCTCCCGCCGCAGGAACAGCTCGGGCGAGGCGGTGGCGATCTCCACCCCGTGACCGGGCAGGCGAATCGTTCCGGCGTACGGCGCCGGATTGCCCCGGGCGAGCAGCGCGGTGAGGGCGTCCACGTCGGCGCCGGGGGGTACGGGCGCGGACAGGACGCGGCAGAGGTTCGCCTGGTAGACCTCGCCGGCGGCTATGCGGTCGCGGATGCGGCGCACGGCCGCCGTGTACGCGTCGTGGTCGAGCGAGGACGTCCAGTCGCCGGCCGCCGGCCCCCGCCAGGCCCCCGGCACGGGGGCGGGGACCGGCTGCTCCCGGACCTCCCGGAAGCGGGCGCAGGTCAGCCGGCCCTCGAAGTCGGCGGCGACGGCCCAGAAACCCGTGGAATCCAGGGCGGCGGGATCGTCGGTGACGTCGAGGAGTCCGGTGGCGACGCGGTCGCCGAAGCGGGCGAGAGGGGGCAGGTCCAGCACGTGACGAGTCTATGGCGGGCGCGGTTCCGGTGGCCCGGGCACGTCCGTGGACGGGCGCAGCGCAGCACGCTGCACAAACGGGTTTTTGTACTGGCCCCGGAATCCGCTAGAGTTCAGTTCGTCGCCGGGAAGCGCAAGCCGACCGAAACGACAGGCGGACGTAGCTCAGTTGGTAGAGCGCAACCTTGCCAAGGTTGAGGTCGCGAGTTCGAGCCTCGTCGTCCGCTCGAAGGAAGAGGGGGCTTCCCGGCCCCCTGCACTCCTGGTGGAGTGGCCGAGAGGCGAGGCAACGGCCTGCAAAGCCGTCTACACGGGTTCAAATCCCGTCTCCACCTCCAAGGACGATTAGCTCAGCGGGAGAGCGCTTCCCTGACACGGAAGAGGTCACTGGTTCAATCCCAGTATCGTCCACTGGATCTTCGGATCCCCCGCGCGATTAGCTCAGCGGGAGAGCGCTTCCCTGACACGGAAGAGGTCACTGGTTCAATCCCAGTATCGCGCACGCACTGCCCATGATTCACTCCGCGGAGTGATCGTGGTCCCGAGGACGATTAGCTCAGCGGGAGAGCGCTTCCCTGACACGGAAGAGGTCACTGGTTCAATCCCAGTATCGTCCACAGCCCGAAGCCCCGGTCGCTCGACCGGGGCTTCGCCGTTCCTCCGTCAGCTGGAGAAGAGCATGTGCCCGAAGCTCTTGTGGCGGTGGTGACCGTGGTGGCCGTGCGGGGCTCCCCAGGCCGGGGCCGGCGCGGCCGGGTACGCCTGCGGGGCGGGCGGGGCCGGCGGAGCGGGCTGCGCCCACTGCGCCTCCAGCCGGGTCAGCGCCTCCAGTTCGCCGTAGTCGAGGAAGATGCCCCGGCACCCGCTGCACTGCTCGATCTGGACACCGTTGCGGTTGTAGGTGTGCATCGGGGCACGGCACTTCGGACACTGCATGATCGGTTCAGCTCCCAGCCGGTCGTTCCTGCTTCACTTGTCGCCAGGACAGACTCCGTCCCGCCGCAGGTCGGTTGCACCCTACTGCGCGGAACTTCGTCCCGCCCGCGGCCGGGCGGAGGGGCTCATGCGCGCGCAGGCGTCGACCAGTGACCGCTCCACCTCGTCCAGGCTCCGGTCCGCCGCGACGGCCTTGGTCACGGCGCGGGCGGCGGTCTGGGCCGTGAGGGCGCGGGCCGGGACGTCCAGCGCGGCCCAGACGTCCCCGTCCGGCGGTACGGCCGGACCGCCGGCCGCGCGGTAGGCCGCCAGGAAGCGGTGCCACGCGTCGGGGGCGAGCAGTCCGCAGGCGTACCAGGCCGCCGGGCGGGCCAGGTCCCACGCGGGTGCGCCCGTGCCGAGGTCGTCGACGTCGATGAGCAGCCAGGGCCCGTCGGACGCGGGGTGACGCAGGAGCTGACCGAGGTGGAAGTCGCCGTGGCAGAGGGTGACCGTGTCCGGCACGGGAGCCTCGCCGCGGGCCCAGGGCGGGAGGGCGGCCCAGGCCCTCAGTACGGGCGTGGCGGCGGGGTGACGGGGCGCGGCGGCCCGGAGGCGGGCGAGGGCGAGGGCGGCCTTCGCCGGGCCGCGCATGGGGGGCACGGCGACGGGGGCGGGGGTGCGGTGGAGGCGGGCGAGGAGGGTGGCCGCGGCCTCCCAGGGGGCGGCGTCCGGATCGTCCGGGTCCACGGGGATGCCGTACGGCCAGTGGGTGACGAGCCGTCCGTGCAGTTCGGCGGGGGCCGGGGCGAGCGGGGGGAGGAGGATGCCGGTGAGGCGGGTGGCGACGGTGAGGCGGAGGGCCAGCTCGGCGGGGTCGGCGTCGGGGGCGTGGGCCTTGGCGACCGTGCCGGCGTGCCGTACGACGGTGGCGTCCTCACGGACGGCGAGGGTGGCGGTGGTGCAGCGGCAGGCGCGGGGGCCCGCGTGGGCCGTCGCCGTGACGTGGGCCGTCAGGGCGGGGAGGAGGTCCGTGGTCACGGGGTGAGGGTACGGGGCCGGGATGGGGTGGGCGCGCGCCGCCGGGGCGGAGCAATGCCGGCGCAGCTCTCCAGCTGCGCCGGCATTGTGCCGTCCGCCGCACCCCCGTCCCCACGGGGTTTCCTGGGTGGATGTCCCCGCCCGGACCGCTCTTCCGGGCCTGGGGTCGCTGTTCAGCGCCCCAGCATCTCGCCCACGGACGACGCCTGTGTGGCCACCGTCTCCCACCCGTCGAAGACGAGCAGGAGCAGGACCGCCAGGGGGAGGGCCATCAGCGTCGCCACCAGCGGATGGCGACGCCCCTCGCCGCGTTCCCGCGTGCGGACCAGTGTCCGCGGTGCCGTGTACGCCATGGTCCCTCTCCCGGCCTTTTCCGTTGTCGTCGGCAGCGGCGGGCGTCCGACCTCGGGGGACGAGTGCTGCACCCGCCGCTTGACCTCAAATCTAGGGGCCGGGCGCTTCCCGCACGTCATGCCCTCGTACCGATTGCCGGGCCTCCCCGAGGATGAGCCCCTCCCCGCGGTGTACTCCCCTGGGTGGAGACCGGGTCCTACGTCTCAGGGGCATCCCCGAAGGGCCGCCCGCTCTGCCCCGCTTTCTCCGAGCCGTCCTCCCGCGGCACCGGCTGCTCCACCAGCGCGAGCACCCGGTTCGCCATGAACCGGGCCGTCCGCACCACGGCCCCGGTTCGGGTGACTTCGCTCACTTCCACCACTCCCCGGCGCACCGCCGTCTCCACCCGGCGCCCCGCCCTGCTCGCCACCACCTCGTAGGTGCGCGTCGTGTCCCCGGCGTCCACGACGATCTCCACACGGTCACCCTTCACGCGATCAATCCCCCTTCGCGGCCGGGTGGTTGGGGTCACCAGCCGCACGAACCCGGCCCGTCCGCGCGCTCCCTGACCACCTTTCAAGTCTCCCACCCGCCACTGACAATCCACCGTCCCGAGAGGGCGCGGCCTCTGCGCACGGACGGCTGTGGAAACGTAAGCTGTGGCACGTCACAGGACCGGGCAGCGGGGATGAACATGGCGATGATGCGCCTGAGGCGCGAGGACCCGCGCGTCGTCGGCTCTTTCAGGCTCCACCGACGACTCGGCGCGGGCGGGATGGGCGTGGTCTACCTGGGCTCCGACAAGAAGGGGCAGCGGGTCGCGCTGAAGGTGATCCGGCCCGACCTGGCCGAGGACCAGGAGTTCCGCTCGCGGTTCGCGCGCGAGGTCTCGGCGGCCCGCCGCATCCGCGGCGGCTGCACGGCCCGGCTGGTGGCCGCGGACCTCGACGCGGACCGCCCCTGGTTCGCCACGCAGTACGTGCCGGGGCCCTCGCTGCACGACAAGGTCGCCGACGAGGGACCGCTCGGCGCGGCCGAGGTCGCCGCCGTCGGCGCGGCGCTCTCCGAGGGGCTGGTCGCCGTGCACGAGGCCGGCGTGGTGCACCGGGACCTCAAGCCGTCCAACATCCTGCTGTCCCCGAAGGGGCCGCGGATCATCGACTTCGGCATCGCGTGGGCCACCGGCGCCTCGACGCTCACGCACGTCGGCACGGCGGTCGGCTCGCCCGGCTTCCTCGCCCCGGAGCAGGTGCGCGGCGCGGCCGTCACGCCGGCCACGGACGTGTTCTCGCTGGGCGCCACGCTCGCGTACGCGTCGATGGGCGACTCCCCCTTCGGGCACGGCAGTTCGGAGGTGATGCTGTACCGCGTGGTGCACGAGGAGGCCCAGCTGCACGGCGTCCCGGACGCCCTGGCCCCTCTCGTCCGCGCGTGCCTGGCGAAGGACCCCGGGGAGCGGCCCAGCACGCTCCAACTGTCGCTGCGGCTCAAGGAGATCGCCGCGCGGGAGACCCAGGGTCTCGCCGACGTGCGTCCGCCGGCCCCGCGCGCCGCCGAGGCGGAGCGGCCCACCGGGCGTCTCGCGGACACCTACCCGCAGCGGGCGCAGCGCCGGCAGGGCGGCCAGGGAACCCCGCCGCCGCGCGGACGCGGCCCCGCTCCCAGGAACAGCGGTGCGTCCTCCTCTCCCGGGCGGGGCAACCGCAGCGTGCCCCCTGCCCGGGGCGGCGCCCCGCGCGACAGCTCCTCGCGCGGGGGCACGCCGTCCCGGTCCGGATCGCGCCCCACGCCGGCGTCCCGGAACACCACGCGGTCCGGTGCCGGCGCCCGTCGCCCGGGGGCCCGGACGACGGGGACCGGCCTGCGGCCGGCCAATCCGCGGCTGCTCAGGCAGCGTCTGTTCGTGTTCGTCGTGGTGACGCTGGTGGTGGCGCTGGGCATCGCGCTGGTGCAGGGCTGCCAGGGCCCCGGCTAGGACGACCCGTCGCGGACACCGGCGAGGGCGCCGTCCGGACCGCTACCCCTGCGGCCGTCCCGTGGCCACCGCGTAGAAGGCGACGGCCGCGGCGGCTCCCACGTTGAGGGAGTCGACGCCGTGCGCCATCGGGATGCGGACCCGTTCGTCGGCGGCGTCCAGGGCGCGCCCGGACAGGCCGGAGCCTTCCGCGCCCAGCATCAGGGCCACCCGGTCCATGCGGTGCGGCGCCACCTCGTCCAGGGTCCTGGCCTCCTCCCCGGGGGTGAGGGCGAGCAGCTCGAACCCTGCCTCGCGCACCGCCCCCAGTCCCCCGGGCCAGGTGTCCAGCCGGGCGTACGGCACGGAGAAGACCGCGCCCATGGAGACCTTGACGCTGCGGCGGTAGAGGGGGTCGGCGCAGTCCGGGGAGAGCAGGACGGCGTCCATGCCGAGGGCCGCCGCGGAGCGGAAGATCGCGCCGATGTTGGTGTGGTCGTTGACCGACTCCATGACGACGACGCGGCGGGCGGTCCGGAGCACGTCGGCCGCCGGGGGCAGCGGTGTGCGCTGCATGGAGGCGAGCGCACCGCGGTGCACGTGGTAGCCGGTGACCCGCTCGGCGAGCGCGGGGTCGACGACGTACACCGGGGCGGTGGTCCGGTCGATGACGTCGCGCATGACGTCGACCCACTTCGCGGACAGCAGCATCGACCGCATCGCGTAGCCGGCTTCCCCGGCGCGTCTGATGACCTTCTCGCCCTCGGCGATGAACAGGCCCTCGGCGGGCTCGCGGCGGCGGCGCAGTTCGACGTCGGTCAGGCCGGTGTAGTCGTGCAGCCTCGGGTCGGCGGGGTCGTCGACGGTGATGGGTTCGGCCATGTCACACCGCCCCGTGCGGGCCCACGCCGACGACCGCGCCGATGACGATGACGGCCGGCGGCCTGACCTCCCGGGCGACGACGGTCCCGGCGACCGTGGCGAGGGTGGCGTCGACCCGGCGCTGGGCGGCCGTGGTGCCCTCCTGGACGAGGGCGACCGGGGTGTCGGGGGACTTGCCGTGCGCCACCAGGGTCTCGGCGATCCGGCCGATCTTGTCGACGCCCATGAGGACGACGAGGGTGCCGGTCAGCTTCGCCAGCGCCGGCCAGTCGACGAGGGAGCGCTCGTCGTCGGGGGCGACATGACCGCTGACCACGGTGAACTCGTGCGCCACACCGCGGTGGGTGACGGGGATGCCGGCCGCGCCCGGGACCGAGATGGAGCTGGAGATGCCGGGGACGACGGTGCAGGGGATGCCGGCCTCGGCGAGCGCCTGGAGCTCCTCCATGCCGCGGCCGAAGACGTACGGGTCGCCGCCCTTGAGCCGGACCACCGACTTGCCCTGCCTGGCGTGCTCGATCAGCGCGTTGTTGATGGCCTCCTGGGCCATGAAACGGCCGTAGGGGATCTTCGCCGCGTCGATCACCTCGACGTGCGGCGGGAGTTCGGCCAGCAGGTCGCGCGGGCCGAGCCGGTCGGCGATGACGACGTCGGCCTCGGCGAGCAGGCGGCGGCCCCGCACGGTGATCAGGTCCGGGTCGCCGGGGCCGCCGCCGACGAGGGCGACGCCCGGGGTGCGGGTGCGGTGGTGCGGGGCGACGAGGGTGCCGTCGCGCAGGCCCTCGACGACGGCGTCGCGGATGGCGGCGGTGTGGCGGGGGTCGCGGCCGCGGGCTCGCGTCGTGAGGACGGCCACCGTGACGCCCTCGCTGGAGCCGGTGGCCGGGGTCCACGCCGTCGCCGCGTCGGCGTCGTCCGAGCGGACGCACCACACGCGGTGTGCTTCCGCCTCGGCGGAGGCGCGGGTGTTCGCCTCGGTGTCGCTGGTGGCGATGAGGGCGTACCAGGCGGTCGCGAGGTCGCCCTCGGCGTAGGGGCGCCGGTGCCAGGTGATCTCGCCGGCGTCCGCCATGGCCTCCACGGAGGGGGTGGCCCCGGGGGAGACGAGGTGGATGTCGGCGCCCGCCGCGATGAGGGCGGGGAGGCGGCGCTGGGCTACCTGGCCACCGCCGAGGACGACCACGCGGCGGCCGGAGAGGCGGAGGCCTACGGGGTAGGCGGGGTGTTCGGCCATCAGGTGAGGCTCCTCGGACAAGCGGTGGGTCAGCGGGCACGCTGCGGCTTTGGAGCGGGCCTGACGTGGGGATCTTAAGCGCGCGCCCGACGGGGGCCGGGGCGGGTGCGGTGTTTCCCCGTCCGCCCCTTCCCGGAACCGGGGGCGTCGCCCCGGTCCCGCGCGTGCGGGTGGCCGGCCGTGGGGGATCGTCCCGCGGGGCGGGCCGGTCACCCACGGCCGTCCGGGCTACTTTTCGGTCACCCCGGCCGAATCGAAGGTCGCCACCTCGTGCATGGCCCGGGCCGTGCTCTGGACCAGGGGGAGCGCCAGCAGCGCGCCCGTGCCCTCGCCGAGGCGGAGGTCGAGGTCGACCAGGGGTCGCAGGCCCAGTGTGTTGAGGGCGGCGACGTGGCCGGGCTCGGCGCTGCGGTGACCCGCGATGCAGGCCGCCAGGACCTCGGGGGCGACGGCCCGGGCCACCAGGGCGGCCGCGCCGGCGCTGACGCCGTCCAGGATCACCGGCGTGCGCAGGGACGCGCCGCCGAGGAGCAGGCCGACCATGGCGGCGTGCTCGAAGCCGCCGACGGCGGCCAGGACACCGAGCGGGTCGGCCGGATCCGGCTGGTGGAGTTCGAGGGCGCGGCGCACGACCTCGGTCTTGCGGGCGAGGGTCTCGTCGTTGATACCGGTGCCGCGGCCGGTGACCTCGGCGGGGTCGGCGCCGGTGAAGACGGAGATCAGAGCGGCGGACGCGGTGGTGTTCGCGATGCCCATCTCGCCGGTGAGGAGGGCCTTGTTGCCGGCCGCGACCAGGTCACGGGCGGTCTCGATGCCGACCTCGATGGCCTTCTTGGCCTCCTCGCGGGTCATCGCGGGCCCGGTGGTCATGTCGGACGTGCCGGCGCGGATCTTGCGCGGCAGCAGACCGGGGGTGGCCGGGAGGTCGGCGGTGACGCCCACGTCGACGACGCAGACCTCGGCGCCGACCTGGGCGGCGAAGGCGTTGCAGACCGCTCCCCCGCCGAGGAAGTTGGCCACCATCTGCGCGGTGACCTCCTGCGGCCAGGGGGTGACGCCCTGGGCGTGCACCCCGTGGTCCCCGGCGAAGATCGCGACGGCCGCGGGCTCCGGGACGGGCGGCGGGCACTGGCGGGACAGGCCGGAGAGCTGGGCGGAGATGATCTCCAGCATGCCGAGTGCGCCGGCCGGCTTGGTCATGCGCTTCTGGCGCTCCCAGGCCTCGCCGAGCGCCTTGGCGTCGAGCGGGCGGATCTGTGCGACGGTCTCGGCGAGCAGGTCGTGGGGGTCCTCTCCGGGCAGGGCGCGGCGGCCGTACGTCTCCTCGTGCACGACCCACGACAGCGGGCGGCGCTTGGACCAGCCGGCCTGCATCAGCTCGGGCTCGTCCGGGAACTCGTCGACGTAGCCCACGCACAGGTAGGCGACGACCTCCAGGTGCTCGGGGAGCCCCAGCGCGCGGACCATCTCGCGCTCGTCGAAGAAGCTGACCCAGCCGACGCCGAGGCCCTCGGCGCGGGCGGCGAGCCAGAGGTTCTCCACCGCGAGCGCGGAGGAGTACGGCGCCATCTGGGGCTGGGTGTGACGGCCCAGGGTGTGCCGGCCGCCGCGGGTCGGGTCGGCGGTGACGACGATGTTCACGGGCGTGTCGAGGATGGCCTCGATCTTCAGTTCCTTGAACTGCTTCGCCCGGCCCTTGGGGAGGGACTTGGCGTAGGCGTCGCGCTGGCGCATGGCCAGTTCGTGCATGCTGCGCCGGGTCTCGGCGGAGCGGATGACGACGAAGTCCCAGGGCTGCGAGTGACCCACGGAGGGTGCGGTGTGGGCGGCCTCCAGGACGCGGAGCAGCACCTCGTGCGGGATGGGGTCGCCGCGGAAGCCGTTGCGGATGTCCCGGCGTTCGCGCATGACCTTCAGCACGGCCTCGCGCTCGGCGTCGTCGTAGGCGGGGGCCGCCGGACCGGCGGACCGCGCGGGCTCCGCCTCCACACCGGCGCCCCGGGTGTCCAGGTCGTCGGGGTCCTGCGCGGGTTCGGGACCCTCCTCGTGGGGTTCCGCGGCGGGGACGGTGACGCCCTGCGGCGGGGTCGGCGCGAGGTGCGGGGTGGTGGGCACGGTGCCCTCCACGGGGACGAACTCCCCCAGCGGCCGGTCCGGTCCGGGCTGCGGGTGGACGGTGCCGGGGAGGGGGACGGCGGGGCTCTGCTGCGGCCCCTGGGCCGGGGCGGCGCCGGGCTCGGCGGGGGCGGGCGCGCCCGTGCCGACGACGGGGACGGCGTCGGCCGGCTCACCGGCGGTGTGGGGCGTCTCCGTGAGGGCGGCGTCGTCCGCCGGTCCGGGGGCGGACGCGGCGGCCTCGGCCACGGGGGCCTCCGGTGCCGCGGCGGGGGTACCGGGGAGTGTGTCGGCGCCCGGCACGGGGACCTCGGGGTTCCCGGCGTGCTCCGGTGCGGCGTCCGCCGCGCCCGGCACGACGACCGCCGCGTCGGCCGCTTCGGCGACCTGCGGCGCCGCGACCCCGGCGTCCGGTGCCTCGGCGGCCGGGGACTCCCCGGCCTCCTGCGGGTGCTGCGGTACGGCGGCCGGCGGGGTCCCGGTCTCCCGGGGGGCGGGGTCCGCGGCGGCCGCCCCGTCCGGCGCCTGGACCTCCTGCGGCGTCCCACCGGGCTGTGGTGCGGTGGCCACGGCACCCGGCACCTGCGCACCGTGGGAGGCGTCCGCCCCCGGGGCGTCCCCGGGAGCGGCGGTCTGCGGAGCCTCGGCGGCCCGGGCCTGGTCCGGCACGGCGGCCGTCCCGGCCGGATCGGCGACCGGGAGGTGACCGTCCTGCGGCGCCACCGGTTCGGTGACCGGCGCCTCGGCGACCGGCATCTCGGCGACCGGCATCTCGGCGACCGGGGCCGTCTCCGGCTCCCGCAGGTGCTCCGGAGGCGTGGCTTCCGCGGGCGGACCGGTGACCCCCGGCGCCCCGGCTTCCCACGCCGGCTCGGCGGCGGGCGCGCCGGGCAGGCCGTGGTCGGCGGCCGGGAGCGGGGCGGTCCCCTGGTCCCCGGCCCCGGTGACCACCGCGCCGGCGCCCCCGGTGTCCTGCGCGGCGGGCGCGACGGAGGCGCCCTCCGCCTCCTGTACCGCCCCCGCCTCCGCGGCGACCCGGGTCACGACCGCCTGGGCCGCGTCCGTCGGCTCGGGCTCCGGAGCAGCCGCTTCTGCGCCCACCGTCCCCGCCGTGGCCTGCGCGCCCCAGGGCGCCGCGGCCTGCGGCGCCGCCGCCTCGCGCGCGCGGGGAACGTCCAGGTACTCGGGGCCGAGGGTCGGCGGACCGGACTGGCGGGCGGGGAGGTCGGCGGGGCCGCGGTCGGCGAGGGAACGGACCGGGCTGGCGGACACGTCGGGAATGGGCGGGCCCAGGTGCAGCGGGCGGCGCGGCGCCGGCTGCGGCGGCTCGGGGAGCCGGACGCCGCCGAGGTCGACCGAGCCGCTGTCACGGCCGGCCGTCTCGTGCGGACCCGGCGCGTGCACGGTCTCGACGACCGGCTCGGGCGCGGGCGGGGCGATCTCGTTGCCCCAGGCGCCCTGGGCGCCGGGCAGCAACAGGTCTTCGTCCTGGGCGGGACTGTCGGAGAGGTAGGTGTACGCGTCGGGCGCGAGGACGCCCGGCTGCTCCACCATGCCTGCGTTCTCCGGCAGTCCCTCGCCCGGGACCTGGCCGGTGTCGGTCATGCGTACCCCTCGCCCATCGGTTAGTGCTCCTACGACCAGCTCACCCGGAACGGCGCACCGACCGCCCCACACTGAAGAACGAGCGTGCGTCCCCAGCGGCACGAACGGCCCGTCCGAAAAAGGCGACAAAGCCCTTCACCGTCATTCTCGCGGCCGCACGGCCGTCACGTCAGCTTGATCGGCCACGGTTCCGCTGTGGACTGCGCCACGTTGCGCGCCCTCCGGTTCCCGCCGTACCACGATCCGCACCAAAACGGGCGCGGTTTCCGGACATTGGCCGACGAAGCGCCGGGTGACCGGGTGCGGTACAACGATCGGCCAGCCTACCGCGCACGGTCGGACAATCCGATCACGGGGACGGCCATCGGGTCAGCCGTCCCGTGCGGGCAGCACCCCGCTGAGCAGGAACGCCACGCTCCGCTCCTTCTCCGTCCAGGCCCTGGTGTCGAGCTCGACGGACTGCAGCAGGGCGCACTCGACCTGATAGCCGTGCTCCGCCAGGTTCCGGCCGACGAGTTCGGCCCCGTCGCGGGTGGCGGCGTGCGTGACGATGCGCTGCGGACGGCGGTCGGCGACCGCGGAGACGACGGCCGCTCCCCCGCCGCCGACCCGGACGACGTCCGGCTCGGGGAGGTTCTCCAGGACGTGCGGGGCGGTGCCGTGCACGATCTGGAGCTGGATCCCGTGCCTGCGGGCGGTGGACTCGGTGCGGGCGCAGGCGCCCGGGTCGCGGTCGACGGCGATGACGGCGGCGCCCGCGCGGGCCGCCTCGGTGGCGAAGGCCCCGCTCCCGCAGCCGATGTCCCAGACGAGGTCGCCGACCCGCGGTCCGAGCCGGGCGAGCTGGGAGACGCGCAGCGGTTCCCGTTCGCCCTCGCCGAGACCGCCGCCGTACTCCTCGGCGGGCAGCGACCAGCCGCGGGGGCCGGCGGAGGGGTCGCGCCCGGCGATCCAGCCGCCGGACTCGCCGGAGCCGGCCCGGCCGCCGACGACGATGACGACGTTGGGGTCGCGCCAGGTGTGGTCGGCGGCCTTGTCGGAGGTGACCACGCTGACCTGTTCGCGTCCGGTGCCGAGTTCCTCGCAGACGACGAAGGTGCGGTGGACGCCCTCCATGAGCAGGCCCAGTTCGGCGGGGCCGGCGCCGGGCGAGGTGAGAACCGCCACCTTGGTGTGGGCCCGGCACACGTTCACCGCGCGTCGCAGCGTGCGCGGGTGGGCGACGACCACCTGGGCGTCGTCCCAGGGCATGCCCGCGCGGGCGAAGGCCGCGGCGACGGAGGAGACCCCGGGGACGACCTCGACCTCCAGGCCGAACTCGGGTGCGCGCAGGGTCCGCACGACGCCGAAGAAACCGGGGTCGCCGTCGGCGAGGACGACCGCGGTGCCGCGGTGGGCGGCGACGCGGCGGGCGGCGAGGGCGACGGAGCCGAGCCGGATGCGCTCGGCTCCGGGGGGCACCTCGGGGAGTGCCAGGTGGTGGGCGGCGCCGGCCACCAGTGTGGCGGCCCCCAGCGCGGCGCGGGCCGCGGCGGTCAGCGGCGAACCGTCCCAGCCGATCACCGTGACCCGGTCGGCCATCGTCGTCAGTCTCCTGAGGTTTGCGCAGGTCGTCGTCGGCTGTCCCGCCACGGGGCGGGTTCCGTGAGAGTACCTGGTGCGGCCGCCGGTCGTGCCGTCACCCGGTCCGCGGGTCAGTTCCAGTCGGTGTACCGGGTGAATTCGCCGGCGTCGGCCGGCTGCCCGTCCGCGCCCTCGATGTCCTCGGGCAGCAGGCTCCACACGATGAAGTCGGTGCGTACGTCGCTCCAGCCGCCCTCCTCGGTGCGGACGTGGGCTATGCAGGCGCCCCGCAGCACGCCTTCGCTGATGCAGCCGATCTTCTGCGCGACCTGCTGCGAGGCGGTGTTGTCGGCGGCGGTGCGCAGTTCGACGCGTTCGAACTTCTGGTCGCCGAAGAGCCACTGGGCGGTGGCGAGCGCGGCCTCGGAGGCGTAGCCCTCGCCGCGTGCCCAGGGGGCGACGATGTAGGACATCTCGGTGGACCGTACGTACCAGTTGGTCCTGGTGAGCCGGATGACGCCGACCAGGCGCTGGGTGAGGAACTCGGTGACGGCGAGGTCGAGTCCGGTTCCGGCCGCGCGCTCGGCGGGGGCGTGCTCGGTGATCCAGGTGCGGGCGTCCTGTTCGGTGAAGGGCCGCGGGACGTCGGTCCAGGCGGCGACCTGCTCGTCGTTCATCATCGCGGCGAGGGCGGGGACGTCGTCCGTGTCGAGGGGACGCAGCACCAACCGCTCCGTGCTGATGGAGATGTTGGGGAAGGTGCTCGTCATGCGCCGCTCCGTAACCTGAGAGACCGTCGGGTACTGCTGAACTGCCCAGCATGCAGCATGAAAGCACTGAACCGCACCACGGGGTCCACCCCGCAGCGGAGTGGACCCCGTGAGTGGCCAAAGGGCCGGATCAGAAGGAGGCGAGGACGGAACCGGCGTACTTGTCCTCGATGAACTTCTTCACCTCGGGGGAGGTGAGGAGCTTCGCGAGCTTCTTCACGCGCGGGTCGTCCTGCCCGCCCTCCTTGACGGCGAGGAGGTTGTTGTTCGGGTTGCCCTCCGCGGTCTCCAGGACGAGGGCGTCCTTCGCGGGCTCGAGGTCGGCCTCGATGGCGTAGTTGCCGTTGACCACCGCGGCGTCGACGTCGTCCAGGGAGCGCGGGGTCTGGGCCGCCTCCAGCTCCTTGAAGGTGAGCTTCTTCGGGTTCTCGGTGATGTCGGCGGGGGTCGCCGCGGTGCCGACGCCGTCCTTGAGGGTGAGGAGCCCGTTGGCGGCGAGCAGCTGCAGGGCGCGGCCCTCGTTGACGGTGTCGTTGGGGATGGCGATCGTCGCGCCGCTCTTCAGCTCGTCGGCCTTCTTCACCTTGTGCGAGTAGAGGCCGAGCGGCTCCAGGTGCACGTCGACGACGGACACGATGTGGGTGCCGTTCTTCTTGTTGAAGTCGTCGAGGTAGGGCTGGGTCTGGAAGAAGTTGGCGCCGACGGAGCCGTCCTCGGTCGCCGTGTTCGGCGTGACGTAGTCGGTGAACTCCTTGACCTCGAGGTCGAGGCCGGCCTTCTCGGCGAGGTTGTCCTTGACGTAGGTGAGGATCTCGGCGTGCGGCACGGGGCTCGCGGCGACGATCAGCGGGCCGGAGGTGTCGGAGGCGTCGTCCTTGTCCGAGCCGCAGGCGGTGAGCCCGAGGGTGAGGGCTCCGGTGACGAGGACGGCAGTGGTGATCTTGGCGGTGTTACGCACGAAAAGTGCCTTTCCTTGGGTGGTGCGGCCCCTTGGATGAAGGGGAGTCTGCGGGGGGTTACGCGACCTTGCCGATGTCGGCCGCGGCGGGCTCCTCGGCCTTGAGGAGCCGGAGCCTGGGCGAGGGGCCGGAGCGGCCGCCGCGGCGGTGCAGGGCGCGGGCCGCGTAGTCGCCGGCGAACTGGATGAGCGAGATGACCACGGCGAGGATCGCGACGGTGATCCACATCAGGCCGGTCTCGAAGCGCTGGTAGCCGTAGCGGACTGCGAGGTCGCCGAGTCCGCCGCCGCCGACGGTGCCGGCCATGGCCGAGTAGCCGATGAGGGCGATGACCGTGGTGGTGGTGGAGGCGATCAGCGAGGGCAGCGCCTCGGGGACGAGGACCTTGCGGACGATCGTCCAGGTGTTGCCGCCCATGGCCTGCACGGCCTCGACGAGCCCGTGGTCGACCTCGCGCACGGCGGTCTCGACCAGGCGGGCGAAGAAGGGGATGCCGCCGATGGCGAGCGGCACGATCGCGGCCTCGCTGCCGATGGTGGTGCCGGTGATCCAGCGGGTGAAGTCCATCAGGGCGACCATGAGGATGATGAACGGCAGCGAGCGGCCGATGTTCACGATCTGCCCGATGACCTTGTTCACCAGGATGTTCTGGAGCAGCCCGCCCTTGTCGGTGAGGACGAGCAGGATGCCCAGCGGAAGGCCGCCGCCGACGGCGATCAGGGTGGACCAGCCGACCATGATCAGCGTCTCGGTACAGGCCTGCTCGAGCAGCGGCTGCATCTCGGACCAGGTCACTTGGCCCCCTCCTTCGCCAGTGCGGGCTGTTCCCGGTTCACGACGTCGATCTGCAGTCCCTGTTCGCGCAGGAAGCCGACGGGCACGACGTTCTCCTCGTAGCGGCCGGGCAGTTCGATGCGCATCCGGCCGACCTGGAGGCCGCCGACGGTGTCGATGGCGGCGCCGAGGATCGATATGTCGATGTTGTAGGTGCGCGAGAGCTGGGAGATGACCGGCTGGGTCGCGCTGTCACCGTGGAAGGTGACGTCGAGGACGGTGCGGTCGTCGCCGGAGGCCTCGCCGCCGACCGGGAACAGCGCGGAGGCCAGTTCGGAGCCGGGGGCGGCGAGGAGTTCGGCGACCGTGCCGGACTCGACGACGCGGCCGTTCTCCATGAGGGCGGCCGAGTCGCAGATCTGCTTCACGACGTCCATCTCGTGGGTGATGAGCAGGACGGTGAGGCCGAGCCGACGGTTCAGGTCGCGCAGGAGCTGCAGGATCGAGCGGGTGGTCTCCGGGTCGAGGGCGCTGGTGGCCTCGTCGGAGAGCAGCACCTTGGGGTCGCCGGCGAGGGCGCGGGCGATGCCGACGCGCTGCTTCTGGCCGCCGGAGAGCTGGGCGGGGTAGGCCTTGGCCTGGTCGGCGAGGCCGACCAGGTCGAGCAGTTCCAGCGCCTTGCGGGAGCGTTCCCTCCCCGACTTCCCGAGGATCTCCAGCGGCAGTTCGACGTTGTCCTGCACGGTGCGCGAGGACAGCAGGTTGAAGTGCTGGAACACCATGCCGATGCGGCTGCGCGCCCGCCGCAGTTCCCTGCCGGCCCGGGGGCCGCGGCCGGCGAGCGCGGTGAGGTCCTGGCCGGCCACGGTCACGGTGCCCGAGGTGGGGCGTTCCAGCAGGTTGACGCAGCGGATGAGGGAGGACTTGCCGGCGCCGGACTGGCCGATGACGCCGTAGACCTCGCCTTCGCGGACGTGCAGGTCGACGCCGTCCAGGGCGGTGACCTCGCGGCCGCGTGAGTGGTAGACCTTGGTGAGGCCCGAGGTGGTGATCACGTGGGTATCCGTCACTGTCGAGTGCGCGGCGCGTCATGGGCGCCGGGCACGGGGCATTCGGGGTCGAAAGCAGCGGGGCGGCACGGAGCTCGCGGGTACGGCGGAGGGATCCGTGGAGAGACGTGCGCGCGGGGCGTGGCTCGGTCACGCGTGCGGGGTGTCCGGGCGGACATGAGCCGGCTCTCGCTTCGGGGCGCGAGGCTCAGGTGGTGCGGGGGCCCTCTAGAAGGCGCACATTCGGCACTGACACATACAACGAGCACCGGGCGTCAGGGGCGCCTCGGTCGCGGGGATGCGGTCGCTCGTCGTGGTCATGCGCTCAGTAAAGCAGACGCACGGCCCCGACCGGACACGGCTGTCCGCATTCTGGACAGCCGTGGACAGCGGTGCGCGCACGTCAGGGCCGCACGGAGATCTCCACTCCCCCGTCGGTGACCAGTGCGGACAGGGCCGAGAGGTCGTCGACGACGAGGTCGGCGGTCAGCTCGTGGGCCCGGTGGGTTGTGGCCAAGGCCACGGTGGCCATGCCGGCGGCGCGGCCGGCCTGGAGCCCGGCGGGGGCGTCCTCGAAGACGACGCAGTGCGCGGGGTCGACGCCGAGGGTGCGGGCGGCGAGGAGGTAGGGCTCGGGGTCGGGCTTGCCGCGGGTGATGTCGTCGGCGGCGATCAGGGTCTTGGGCCGGATGCCGACGGCTTCCAGGCGGGCCTCGGCCAGGCGCCGGGTGGCGGAGGTGACGACGGCCCAGCGCTCGGCGGGCAGCGCGGCGAGGAAGTCCCCGGTCCCCGGCAGCAGTTCCACACCGCCGTCGGGCACGTCCTCGACCTCGAGCTCCTCGATCCGTGCGACGGCCTCCGGCACGACACGGGCGGGCAGCAGGTCGGCGGCTATCTCCGCGGCGGGCCGCCCGTGCAGCTCGACCCGCCCGAACTGCTCGGCCGTGATCCCGTACTCGACGGCCCACCGCGTCCAGCACCGGTTCACGGAGGCGAGGGAGGAGACGAGGGTTCCGTCGTTGTCGAACAGCAGGGCCTGCGCATGGATGGTCATGCCACCGACCTTACGGTCCCGCCGGACCGTGCCGGATTCCCCGGCCGTGGCGCTCACCGCGGCGGGAGTCCCGAGGTGGGCGCCTTCGCGGCCGGCGGACCGCTGCCCGGCCGGGGGCCGGGGCGGCCGGGACCCACCGCGGGCGGGCGCGGCTCACGGCGGTCGCCCGGACGGTGGTCCGTCCGGTCGGGACCGCGCTCCGGGGCCGGCGCTCCCGGGGGCGGGGGCACCGGGGCTTTTCCGGCGTAATAGGGTCGCTGGCATGCTTGATGTCCTGACGGTGGCGACCGGTGCCGCCGCGTTGCTGCTCGGCGCCTGGTGCGGGTGGGCCGCCTACCGTGATCAGCCGACGAAGGACTGGCACTTCATCGGGATGGCCGTGGTCACGCTGCTGGCGCTGGGGCAGCTGGTCGTCGGGATCGTGCAACTGGCCCGGGGCGAGAAGCCCGGGCAGGGCACGACGATCTTCGTGGCGTATCTGCTCGGCGCGTTCGCGTGCGTTCCGGCGGCCGGTTTCATGTCGCTGGGCGAGCGCTCCCGCTGGGGTTCGCTGACGGTCGCCGCGAGCGGCGTCGTGCTGGCCGTGCTCGAGGTGCGGCTCTATGACATCTGGAGAGGCTGAGATGGCCGCGACGCGGGAGAAGACGCGGCACGGGCCGCACCGGACGCGACTGATCGGCGGGCCGGGGCTGCTGCTGGTGTGGCTGTACGGGGTGATGGTCGTCGGCGCGGTGTCGCGTTCCGCGTACCAGATCGCCGCCGAGTTCGACCGGGCGCCGCTGGCCTACTCCCTGTCGGCGGTGGCCGGCCTCGTCTACGGCTTCATCACCTACACCCTGGTGCGCGGCGGGGAGAAGGCCCGCAGGGCGGCGCTGGTGTGCTGCGCCGCCGAGCTCGTGGGCGTGCTGACCGTGGGGACCTGGACGCTGCTGGAGCCGTCCGCCTTCCCCGACGCCACCGTGTGGTCGGACTACGGGATGGGGTACCTCTTCATCCCGGTGCTGCTGCCCCTCACGGCCGTGTACTGGCTGCGCAGGGCGCGGCCGGGGCAGCAGCCCGCATCCTGATCAGGCGGTGGTCGCGTAGGACCGCGCCTGCTTCTCCAGGACGATCATCGGTACGCCGTCGGCGCCCCGGGACGTGCCCACCCGCTGGTAGCCGACCTTGCTGTAGAGCCGCAGGTTGCCCTCGCTGCGGTGCCCGGCGTGCAGCCGGAAGGTCCTGGCGCCGCGCTCGTCGGCGAGGGCGGACTCCGCCGCCCTGAGCAGACGCGCGCCGATGCCGTGCCCCTGGAGGCGGGGGTGGACGCAGAGCTTGCCGATCGCGGCGGCGCCCTCCTCGGTGATCCTGCCGTGCACCGAGCCGATGATCTCGTCGCCGAGGCGGGCGACGAAGACGCAGTCGGCGGCGACCTCCTCGCGGACCGAGTCGAGGGTCTGGACGAGCGGGTCGATGCGGTAGTTGCCGTAGAGCGCCGCCTCGCTCTGGAAGCACAGGTACTGCAACCTGAAGATCTGCTCCGCGTCCTGCTCGGTCGCCGCAGAAATGGTCACGCTCATGCCCATGTGCGCATGCCTCCCGCTCACCTGATCACCTGTCGTTCCCCACTCCTATCCCCGTCCTCAGCACGCCGCAACCTCCGCGGTGAGCAAACGCCGCAGACATCCCAGACATCTGGAGCGTTCCGGCCCGATACCGCCCTGTGAGATACCCAACTCCCCCGCGATCTCCCGGTATGTCGGGTCGTGCGGGGACAGCAGAGCCTCCATCAGCTCCGGGCAGCGGCCGGGCAGCCGTCGCGCGGCCTCGCGCAGGGCGCGGCGGCGGGCGGCGGCGAGCGCGAGGCGCTCGGGGTCGTGGCGGCCGGCGCCTGCGGGGTCGCCGGTCAGCGCCGTCTCCCGGCGGGCGGCGCGGCGGGTGCGGCGGGCCTCCGCCCGAACGGCCCGCCGCAGCCAGTCAGGAGGGTCGGACGGCGGGCCGCCGGAGTCGAGACGCTCCAGCAGGCGCAGCCACACCGCCTGTTCCAGATCGCCCGGTTCGGCCCCGGAGCCGGGCGCCTCGGCGGCGGCCTCCGCGGTGAGCAGCGGACGGAGGGAGACGACCAGCTCGTACGCCGTGACCGGCACGTGTGTCATACGCGCAACGACTCGTCCGCTCCGGACGCGGTTGCCCGGAGCGGACGAGAACACCCTTTCCGGGTGAAAGGCCTCAACGGTTGACGAAGTCCTCGCGGGCCAGCAGCCCGGTGTCCGGGTGGTCGGTGAAGACGCCGTCGATGCCGGTGGCGAAGTACGCCCGGTAGGCGCCGAAGACGTCGCCGTAGGCGTCGGGGTCGGCACCCTTGCGGAACTCGGCGGGCAGGAAGGGGTTCTCGTTGCGCAGCGTGTAGGGGTGCAGGACCAGGCCGACCGCGTGGGCGTCCTTCACCAGGGTGGTCGGGGTGGTGAGGCGGCCGGCCGCGTCCTTCGGGATGACCAGGTCGAGGGTGGGACCGATGCCCTGGGCGTAGCCGGCGATCTCGCGCAGACCCCTGCGGGTGACGAGGTCGGCGACGGTGCGCGGGTCACCCGCCTCGACGAAGTCCCAGGGACGGGTGTCGGCGCCGGAGAGGAGGACGACGAGGGGGTTGTCGACCAGTTTGTTCAGGCGTTCGATGCTGGTGGGCTCGAAGGACTGGAGGACGACCGGGGCGTTCCTGCCGTCCTTGCCGTACCGGCGCAGCAGCCCGGCGACCCGCTCCTCCAGGCCCAGTCCCAGCTTGCGGAAGTAGGTGGGGTGCTTGAGCTCGGGGTAGATCCAGACCTGCTTGCCGCGCTTGCGGGTCTGCTCGTCCTGCCACCTCAGGACCTCCTCGAAGGTGGGGATCTCCCAGCGGCCGTCGTAGAGGGTGTTGTGCGGGCGGTTGGCCGGGATGCGCTCGGTGGCGCGCAGGGTCTTCAGCTCGGCGAGGGTGAAGTCCTCGGTGAACCAGCCGGTGACGGCGGCTCCGTCCAGCTTCTTGGTGGTCCTGCGGCCGGCGAACTCGGGGTGGTCGGCGACGTCCGTGGTGCCACCGATCTCCGGCTCGTGCCGGCAGACGAGATGGCCGTCCCGGGTGGGCACGAGGTCGCCGGCCTCGACGATGTCCGCGCCCATGTCGAGGGCGAGCCGGTAGGCGCCGAGGGTGTGTTCGGGCCGGTAGCCGCTGGCCCCGCGGTGGCCGATGATCGTCGGCACGGGCAGGCTCCTCAGCCCCCGGCCCCCGCCGCGCCGGGCGCCGGCCGCCCTCGCCGTGCCGGCCGGCGCCAGGACCGATCCGGAGACGCCGAGCACGGCCGCGCCCAGGAGGGCCCGTCGTCCGGTCCCGGCCGCCTGTTCGTTCGACTCCCGCGTTGCCATGAGCGCCCTCCTGGTGTCGGCTCGTCCGGTGCGCGGTGATCGTAGGTGCGCGGGGGTGAAGCGCGGGAGACCCCGGGCCGAACACCCGGGTGATGTCGCGTGACACGTGCTCCTCATGCGGATGGCGTACGCCTGTCGTATTCCGGCAGGGATGTGACGGCTCGTCCGGTTGGACCGGGCGGAAGGGGGCACGCGTGCGGTGTGCGGGGCCGGGCGACTTCCGTCACAGCGTGACCGCCGTGTCGCGCGTCGTCCGCGGCCGCGCCGCCGCAGGTGAACCCGGGTCAAGAGTGAGTAAGACCTCGGCGGACTCCCCCGAGCCCGATGTGCGCAACCCACTGGGCCGCGAGTAATGTCCTCACCTGCACAGACTCGTACGACATGAACCGACGTCCGTCTCCCACCGGAGGGCCCGTTGTCCCGCTTCGCGCTCATCAAGGCAGTGCTCGGTCCGATCATGCGCCTGATGTTCCGCCCACAGGTGGAGGGCGCGGAGAACATCCCGGGCGACGGCCCCGTCATCCTGGCCGGCAACCATCTGACGTTCATCGACTCGATGATCCTGCCGCTCGTCTGCGACCGGCAGGTCGTCTTCATCGGCAAGGACGAGTACGTCACCGGCAAGGGCCTCAAGGGCCGTCTGATGGCGTGGTTCTTCACCGGTGTCGGCATGATCCCGGTCGACCGCGACGGCGGCCGGGGCGGAGTGGCGGCGCTGATGACGGGGCGCCGGGTGCTGGAGGAGGGCCGGGTCTTCGGCATCTACCCGGAGGGCACCCGCTCCCCCGACGGCCGGCTGTACCGGGGCCGTACCGGCATCGCCCGGCTCACCCTGATGACCGGCGCGCCCGTCGTGCCGTTCGCCATGATCGGCACGGACAAGCTCCAGCCGGGCGGCGCGGGCCTGCCCCGGCCGGGCAAGGTGACGGTCCGTTTCGGTGAGGCGATGGAGTTCTCCCGTTACGACGGCATGGACCGCGACCGGTATGTGCTGCGTGCGGTCACCGACTCGGTGATGACCGAGGTGATGCGGCTCTCCGGGCAGGAGTACGTCGACATGTACGCCAGCAAGGCGAAGGCGGCGTAAGCGCCGGGCGGGGGCTGCGGCCGCGCCGCGGGCGCGGGGGGCCGGCCCCGCGCCCGTCGGGCCGGCCGGCCGCTCACTCCCCCGGGGCGCCGTCGTCCAGCCGCTGGTCCCGGAGCATGAACCAGGAGGCCCCCGCCGCCGCCAGCAGGACCGCCGCTCCGGTGCCCGCGGCCAGGGTGAGGCCGTCGACGAAGGCCTGCCGGGCCGCGTCCAGCATCGGCCCGGCGGTGTGGGCGGGCAGCGCGGACGCCGCTTCCACCGCGCCGCCCAGCGACTCGTGCGCCTCGGCCGGGGTGCCCGCCGGGCCGGTGAAGCCGCGGTAGACGCCGGTCACGACGGAGCCGAGTACGGCGATGCCGAGGGCCGCGCCGAGTTCGTACGCCGTCTCGGAGACGGCGGAGGCGGCGCCCGCCTGTTCCTTGGGCACACTGGAGAGGATCACGTCGGCGGTCACCGTGAAGGAGAAGCCGGCGCCCAGGCCGACGACCAGCAGCGCCGCCCCGAGCAGGGGGTATCCGGTGGACTGTCCGATCACCGTCAGCGCGGCCAGCGCCAGGCCGACGGCCGCCAGTCCCCCGGCGACGACCGAGCGCACCGAGTGGCGCCGGGCGGTCCGGCCGGCGATCAGTCCGGCCGCCACCGCACCGATCGCGGCGGGCAGTTCGGCCAGCCCCGCTTCGAGCGGGCGCCTGCCCTGCACGAGCTGCAGGTACTGCGACAGGAAGAACACCAGTCCGGACAGGCCCAGGACGGCCAGCAGATCGGCGAACACGGCTCCGCCGAACCCCCGGTGACGGAACAGCCGCACGTCCAGCAGCGGGACGGGGAGGGTGAGCTGACGGCGCACGAAGCCGTACAGGGCGCCCGCGCCCAGCAGCCCGGCGGCCAGGGCGGGCCGGGCGAAGCCGTGGCTCACGGTCTCCTTCACCGCGTAGACGACGCCGACCATGCCGGCCAGCGACAGGACGACGCTCGGCAGGTCCCAGGGGCCGGGGTCCGGAGTGCGGGACTCGGGGAGGAGCCTGGCGCCGACGGCCACCAGGACGGCCATCACGGGCAGGTTGATCAGGAAGACCGAGCCCCACCAGAAGTGTTCGAGGAGGAAGCCGCCGAGGACCGGCCCGACGGCGGTGCCCGCGGAGGCGGTCGCGCCCCAGATGCCGATGGCGAGGCTGCGTTCGCGCGGGTCGTGGAAGAGGTTGCGGATCAGGGCGAGGGTGGCCGGCATCAGGGTGGCGCCGGCGACCCCGAGCAGGGCGCGCGCGAGGATCAGCACCTCGGGCGTGTGCGCGTAGGCGTTGAGCACGGACGTCAGGCCGAACGCGGCGGCGCCGCAGAGCAGGATCCGCTTGCGGCCGACGCGGTCGCCGAGGCTGCCCATGGAGACCAGCAGACCGGCGATCACGAACGAGTAGACGTCCCCGATCCACAACAGCTGGGTGCCGGTGGGGGCGAGGTCCTCGCTGATGTACGGGGTGGCGAGGCCGAGGACGGTCGCGTCGACGGCCACCAGCAGCACGGCGAGCACGAGGACGGAGAGCGCGAGCCACCGGCCCGGCCGCTTCACCGCCCCGGTCGTGGTCTCCGGCCGCAGGGCGCTGGTCATGATTCCTTCCTCCGCGCCGGATCGTCCGGGCGCCGTACACCGCCGAGCAGCAGCTCGACGATCATGTGGGTGAAGTCCTTGGGGGCGACCCGGCCCTCGGCCACCGCCCAGGCGGCGGAGGCGAGCAGTCCGTAGAGCGCCTCGGTGAGCCAGGCCGGGGTGAGGTCGATGCGGAACTCCCCGCTCGCCTGGCCGCGCCGGAACAGCGCGGCGACGCGCTCGTCGATCGCGGCCCAGCCCTCGTTCTGCTCCTCGCCCTCGAACAGCTGGTTCTCGCTGTAGAGGAAGGCGAGCAGGGGGGCGTGCGGTTCGATCGCGGCGACCAGACGGCGCACGGCGTCGGCGGCGGGCCCCTCGTCGGGGCGGGCCGCCTCCAGGGCGGCCTCGCACTCGGTGATCCCGAGCGCCTCCAGGGCACGGACCAGCGCGTCCCGTCCGGCGAACTGCCGGTGCAGCGTGGCGCGGCTGATGCCGGCGGCCCTGGCGACCTCGTCCATGGTCGCGGTGGATCTGCGGGTCAGCAGGGCGGCGGCGCTGCGCAGCACGTGGTCACGATCGACAGCCATGAGACAACCGTACCCCATATGAGACATGAACGTCTCAATCAAGGCGTACGGGCCTCATGACTGGTGGGTGAGGAACGGCCGGGTGCTCAGTGCCAGGGCAGCTGGCCGCGCCGTTCCCAGTAGACCCGGGGCTCCTCGGTCAGGGCGGCGAGGCGGGACAGCTGCTCGT
The DNA here is from genome assembly GCF_040302425.1 of Streptomyces sp. NPDC126497. Classification (NCBI taxonomy): domain Bacteria; kingdom Bacillati; phylum Actinomycetota; class Actinomycetes; order Kitasatosporales; family Streptomycetaceae; genus Streptomyces; species Streptomyces sp. NPDC126497. Next base: position 43,466 of record NZ_JBEORT010000006.1, on the reverse strand, counting down.
CGGTGAGGTCGACGGCCGCGGCGTGCAGGTTGGAGGCGAGCTGGGCGGTGGTGGCCGCGCCGGAGAGGACCACGCCGGCCCACGGCTGCCGCAGGACCACCGCGAGGGCGACGGCGTCGCAGCCCAGCCCGGTCTCCTCGGCGACGGTCCGCAGCGCCTCGGGGGCGTGCGCGGCGGCGAGCCGGCCGTTGGCCATGCCCTCCTTGACGATCACCGTGAGCCCGGCGTCACGGGCCTCGGCGAGCGCGGGTCCGGCGGAGGTCTCCAGGGCGTTGTACGTCGACTGGACGGTACGGAAGAGGGGCTCGCCGTCGACCGTGACGGCGAGGGCGGCACGGATGGCGTCGGCCTGGGCCGGGCCGCTGGTGGAGAAGCCGACGGTGAGCCCCCGGCCCGCCGCCTCCGCGAGCCGGGCGTGCAGTTCCCCGTCGGTGAGGGCGGGGCTCTCGGGGGTCACCGAGTGGATCTGGTAGAGGTCGAGCCGGTCGCCGAGCAGCGCCTCGGTCTCGGCGCGCTGCCGCTCGTACGCCGCGAGGGAGTGGTCCTTGACCTCGTGCCGCTCGGCGTCGGTGGACCAGTCGGCGGTGTAGGTGTAGCCCCATTTGCTGCCGATGACGACGTCGTCGACGTCGGGGCGGCTCTTCAGCCATTCGGCGAGGAACTCCTCGGAGCGGCCGTAGGAGCGGGCGGCGTCCACGTAGCGGACGCCCTGGGCGTAGGCGGCGTCGAGGAGTTCGTGGGTGCGGGCGCGCAGCGTCTCCACGCCGCGGTCCTCCCCCAGGTCGTCGTCCCGGCCGAGGTTGATGTAGCCGGGCCGGCCGACGGCGGCGAGGCCCAGGCCGATGTGGCAGGTGGGGGTGGTCGCTGTCGCCAGTCGGGCGAAGGGCATCGCGGGCTCCGATCGGTCGGGTCCGGCACGGTTCCCGACCAACGTAACCCGCGATGACCTCGGTTCCGCCCAGGAGCCCGGCTCCCGCGGCCGTTTCGCGGCGGCGGGTGCGCCGGGGTCCTCCGCACGGCTCCCCGCGCCCCCCGGGGGCGTTCGGTCAGCCCCGCCGCTTCGCGTTCGCCCAGGCGTGCTGGGCCGCCAGGTCCGCCTTGAGCTCCGCCAGCTGGACCGCGACCGCGCTCGGGGCCGTGCCGCCCCGGCCGTCGCGGGAGGCGAGGGCTCCGGGGACGTCGAGGACCGAGCGGACCTCCGGGGTGAGGTGGGCGGAGATCTTCGCGAACTGTTCGTCGGTCAGTTCGTCCAGTTCCTTGTTCTCGGACTCGGCGACCTTGACGCACTCGCCGGCCACCTCGTGCGCGACGCGGAACGGCACGCCCCGCCTGACCAGCCACTCGGCGATGTCGGTGGCGAGGGAGAAGCCGGCCGGGGCCAGTTCCTCCATGCGCTCGCGGTGCACGGTGAGGGTGGCCATCATGCCGGTGAAGGCCGGGAGCAGGACCTCCAGCTGGTCGATGGAGTCGAAGACCGGCTCCTTGTCCTCCTGGAGGTCGCGGTTGTACGCGAGCGGGAGGGCCTTGAGGGTGGCCATCAGGCCGGTCAGGTTGCCGATCAGGCGGCCCGACTTGCCGCGCGCCAGCTCGGCGATGTCCGGGTTCTTCTTCTGCGGCATGATCGAGGAGCCGGTGGAGAAGGCGTCGTGCAGGGTCACGAAGGAGAACTCCTTCGTGTTCCAGATGATGACCTCCTCGGCGATCCGGGAGACGTTGACGCCGATCATCGCGGTGATGAAGGCGAACTCGGCGACGAAGTCGCGGGAGGCCGTGCCGTCGATGGAGTTGGCGGCGCTGCCGTGCTCGAAGCCGAGGTCCTCGGCGACGGCCTCCGGGTCCAGGCCCAGGGAGGAGCCGGCGAGCGCGCCCGAGCCGTACGGGGACACCGCCGTGCGCTCGTCCCACTGGCGCAGCCGCTCGGCGTCCCGGGACAGCGCCTGGACGTGGGCGAGGACGTGGTGGGCGAAGAGCACCGGCTGGGCGTGCTGGAGGTGGGTGCGGCCGGGCATCGCGGTGTCCGGGTGCGCCTCGGCGAGGCCCACCAGCGCGTCCTGGAGGTCGGCGATCAGTCCGCCGATGGTGCGGGCGTGGTCCCGCAGGTACATGCGGAAGAGGGTGGCCACCTGGTCGTTGCGGGACCGGCCGGCGCGCAGCTTGCCGCCGAGGTCGGGGCCGAGGCGCTCCAGCAGGCCGCGCTCCAGGGCGGTGTGCACGTCCTCGTCGGCGAGGGTGCCGGTGAAGGAGCCGTCGGCGACGTCCGCTTCGAGCCGGTCGAGCCCGGCGATCATCCGGGTCAGCTCGTCCTCGGTGAGCAGCCCCGCCGCGTGCAGCACGCGGGCGTGGGCACGCGAGCCGGCGATGTCGTAGGGCGCGAGCCGCCAGTCGAAGTGGACGGACGCGGACAGCTTCGCCAGGGCCTCGGCGGGACCGTCGGCGAAACGGCCGCCCCAGAGCCGTACGTCACCGCTGTTGCTGCTCACTTGCGTGCTCCTCGAAGGCTGTGGATGTGCCGCCGCCTCCCCACGGGCGCGTGAGGAGGCGGCTGTCAGGCTAGTGCGTGTGAGGGGTCGTCAGGCGCTGCGGCTCAGGCGAGGTCGCGCTTGGCCGCGATCTTCGACGACAGGCTGTAGATGTCGATGAAGCCCTTGGCCGCGGCCTGGTCGAAGGTGTCGCCGGTGTCGTAGGTGGCCAGGTTGAAGTCGTACAGCGACGACTCCGAGCGCCGGCCGGTGACGACGGCGCGGCCGCCGTGCAGGGTCATCCGGATGTCACCGTTGACGTGCTGGTTCGCCTCGGCGATGAAGCCGTCCAGGGCGCGCTTGAGCGGGGAGAACCACTGGCCGTCGTAGACCAGTTCGCCCCAGCGCTGCTCGACCTGCCGCTTGTAGCGGGCGAGCTCGCGCTCGACGGTGACGTTCTCCAGCTCCTGGTGGGCGGTGATCAGGGCGATCGCGCCGGGGGCCTCGTACACCTCGCGGGACTTGATGCCGACGAGGCGGTCCTCGACCATGTCGATCCGGCCGATGCCCTGGGCGCCGGCGCGCTCGTTGAGCTGCTGGATGGCCTGGAGGACGGTGACGGGCTTGCCGTCGACGGCGACCGGCACGCCCTCCTTGAAGGTGATGACGACCTCGTCGGGCTCGCGCGCCACGGCCGGGTTCTGCGTGTACTCGTAGACGTCCTCGATCGGCGCGTTCCAGATGTCCTCGAGGAAGCCGGTCTCGACGGCGCGGCCGAAGACGTTCTGGTCGATGGAGTACGGGGACTTCTTGGTGGTCGCGATCGGCAGGCCCTTGGCCTCGCAGAAGGCGATGGCCTTGTCGCGGGTCATGGCGTAGTCGCGGACCGGGGCGATGCACTTCAGGTCGGGGGCGAGGGCGACGATGCCGGCCTCGAAGCGGACCTGGTCGTTGCCCTTGCCGGTGCAGCCGTGGGCGACGGTGGTGGCGCCGTGCTTCTGCGCGGCGGCGACGAGGTGCTTGACGATCGTCGGCCGGGACAGCGCGGAGACCAGCGGGTAGCGGTCCATGTAGAGGGCGTTGGCCTTGATCGCCGGGAGGCAGTACTCCTCGGCGAACTCGTCCTTGGCGTCCGCGACCTCGGCCTCGACGGCACCGCAGGCGAGGGCGCGCTTGCGGATGACGTCCAGGTCCTCGCCGCCCTGGCCGACGTCGACCGCAACGGCGATGACCTCGGCGCCCGTCTCCTCGGCGATCCAGCCGATGGCGACGGAGGTGTCCAGACCGCCTGAGTAGGCGAGTACGACGCGCTCGGTCACGGGTTTCTCCTCACAGTGCATTCGCTGACATGCATGAGTATGCAGTAGTCCGCATGAATCGTCAATCCGGTCGTGGATCCGGGGCCGGATTGAACGCCCGAAACCGCTTTCACGTACTTGCCCCCGGACGCAGGCGCCGCGTCGGACCGACCGAGACACCACGACAGACATCCGTGACACCCCCGACCGAGTGAGGCATCCGCATGTCCAGGGCCCTTCCGAAGTACAACAAGCGCCGCGTCGGCTTCGTCGGCGGCGCCGCCGCGGTGGCGCCGACCGGCGCGGTGATCGCCGGCACCGCCCTCGCCGGCGAGCCGTCCGGGGACGGCGAGGCGAACGCCCGGACGCCGGCGGGCCCCGGCACGCTCTCCTGCCCCGACGTGGCGTCCCGGCTCCCCGCGGTCCCCGCCTCCGCGCGGGCCGAGGTCGAACGCAGCCTCGGCGACCTCGACCGGCAGATCGCCGAGGCCGACAAGCGCCTGGCCGACACCGTCGGACAGGGCGGACCCGACTTCGTACGGAACGCCGTCCTCGGCCCCCTCGAGGACGAGCGCGTCGCCGCCGTCAACCGCATCGCCACCGCCACCGGCCGCACCGCCGAACGCCCCTCCGGGCTGGACTCCCCGGCCGCCTGCACGCTCACCGAGTGACGTGACAGGCGCCGTGGCCGCCCCGTACAAGCGCCGGCCGGGGCGGCCACGGTTTCTCCCGGTGTCCGGCCGTCGGACAATTCCTTAGACAGGCGAAAGATCTGGTCCCATAATCGGTGGACATGGGAAAGACCTACGAGCGCATAGACGGCCGCCTCCGCGCCTTCATCGAGGAACAGCCGCTCTTCTTCACCGCCACCGCCCCGCTGTCCGCCGACGGCACGGTCAACCTCTCGCCCAAGGGGCTCAAGGGATCCTTCGCGGTCCTCGACGAGCTCACCGTCGCCTACCTCGACTTCGCCGGCTCCAACGCCGAGACCATCGCCCATCTGCGCGAGAACGGCCGGATCACCCTGATGTGGTGCGCCTTCCAGGGGCCGCCGAACATCGTGCGCGTGCACGGCCGCGGCGAGCCCGTCTTCCGGGACGACCCCCGCTTCGGGGAGCTGCTCACCCGTTTCCCCGGCATCGACCCCTCCGTCCACGGCCTGCGCGCCGTCATCGTCGTGCGGGCCGAACTGATCCGGGACACCTGCGGGTACGCGGTGCCCTTCATGGCGTACGAGAGTGAACGGGACCTGCACGAGAAGCGGTTCGCGCGGGAGGACGACGCCTCGCTCGACGCGTACTTCGCCAAGAAGGAGTACATCGCGACCAGCCTGGACGGACTGCCCGGGCTGCCGTTGCCGCTGCCCCCGTCCACCGTCTGAGTCAGGTGCCCGGGCGCCGCCCCCGGGTCCCCGTCCCTGCGCGCGCTCGGTGCCGTCGTCCCCGCCGCCGGGCCGGTCCCCTGCGGGCACCGCGCCTCGTGATCGGGCGGAGGGCGGGCCCGCGGCGATCACCCGGTACCGAACCGGGACGCCCTCTGAACACTCCGGCGTGACGGCACGTATCTGTGGGCCAAGGGTCAAGCCCCACGGAGGAACCCGTGACCACCACGCTCGCCGGCGGCCGTGCCGCCCGCCGCCAGACGATGCGCCGCATCCGTCCGCGCCGCTCCCCCGCCGTGCCGCTGCTGCTCGCCGTCGGCGCGGGCGCGGTGGCCGTGCTGTGGTTGTGGTGGACCAGTACGCCGTCCATCGCGGACACCACGGGGAGGATCGTCGCCGCGGGCCGGATCACCGGGCTGCTCGCCGGCTATCTGATGGCCCTGGTGGTGCTCCAGATGGCGCGCGTGCCCGCGCTGGAACGCCGGGTGGGATCCGACCGGGTCGCCCGCTGGCACGCGACGAGCGGCCGCTACACCGTCAGCCTGGTGATCGCACACGTCTTCCTGATCATGTGGGGCTACGCCCGGCAGGCGGGCCGGGGCCTCGGCGACATCGTGCAGCAGACGATCACCTCCGTCACCACGCTGCCGGACATGGGCAAGGCCGCCATCGGCACCGGTCTGCTGTTCGTGATCGCCTTCCTCTCCGTGGGCCCGGTCCGGCGCCGGCTGCCCTACGACGGCTGGTACCACGTGCACCTGCTGACGTACGCGGCGGTCTTCCTGGCGTTCTGGCACCAGATCACCACCGGCAACGAGTTCGCCGTCGAACCGGCCGCGAGGACCTTCTGGTACGCGCTGTACGGCACGGTGACGGCACTGGTCCTGTGGTGCCGGATCATCACCCCGGTGCGGCTGAACCTGCGGCACCGGATGCGGGTCGCGGCGGTCGTCGAGGAGACGCCCGGCATCGTGTCGGTGCTGATCGGCGGGCGCAGGCTGCACCGGATGGGCGCGGAGGCCGGGCAGTTCTTCCGCTGGCGCTTCCTGGCGCCCGGGATGCGCTTCAGCTCCCACCCGTACTCGCTGTCGGCGGCGCCCCGCCCCGACATGCTGCGGATCACGGTGAAGGCGATCGGCGACCACACCTCCCGGCTGCGCGGGCTGGAGCCCGGGACGAAGGTGTGGGCGGAGGGCCCGTACGGGGCGCTGACCGCGCAGCGCCGCAGCCGCGGCAAGGTGCTGCTGGTGGCGGGCGGGGTGGGGATCACCCCGATGCGGGCGCTGTTCGAGACGCTGCCGGGCGCCTCCGGTGACATCACGCTGCTCTACCGGGCCAACAGCACGCAGGACCTGGCGCTGTGGGGCGAGCTGGCCAGGATCGCCGACGAGCGGGGCGCCCGGCTGATGTACGCGGTGAACAGCCCCGACGGGGAGCGCCCCGACATCTCGGCGGAGAGCCTGCGGAGGAAGATCCCGGACGTCGACCGTCACGACGTGTTCCTGTGCGGGCCGCCCGGGTTCGCGCAGTCGGTCCACGACGCGCTCCGCGACGCCGGGGTCCCCGCGCGCCGCATCCACCACGAGTCGTTCGAGATGTGAGCGACGGGCCGCCCACCCGGGTCGTCCCCACCCATCAGGAGCTTGGGAAGTGATGAGGAAGAGTCATCCCGTCCGGCGTGCCGTGCTCACGACCGCCGCCACCGTGTCCGGCATCGTGCTGCTGCTGTCGCTCAAGCCGACGTCCGACCCCGGCTCGGCCGCCGCGGCCGGCGGCGCGGCCCCGCCCGCGGCGGCCCGGTCGCCGCAGGGCGACGCCCGGCCCCTCGGGAACGGCACCGTCACCGGGGACGCGGCGCGGACCCGGTACGGCGCGGTACAGGTACGGATCACCGTCAGCGGCGGGAAGATCACCAGGGCCGAGGCGGTGCAGGCGCCCCAGGGCGGACAGAGCGACCGGATCACCTCCGACGCCGTGCCGAGGCTCAACCGGGCGGCCGTGGCGGCGCAGAGCGCGGAGATCGACGCGGTGTCGGGGGCCACCTACACGAGCGCGGGCTACAGACAGTCGCTCCAGTCGGCACTGGACAGGGCCGGTGACTGACACGGTGGCCGAGCCGGCCGAGGCTCCCGCCGCGGTGCGTCACGCGGAGGAGACGATGGGGACCGTCTTCTCCTTCGACGTCCGCGGCGGGGAACCCGCCGTGGTGCGCGCGGCGCTTCAGGAGGCGGTCGCGGAGCTGCACCGGGTCGACGAGGTGTTCAGCACGTACCGCGACGACAGCCAGATCTCGCGGCTGGCGCGCGGTGAGCTGGATGTCGGGGAGTGCGATCCCGAGGTCGCCGAGGTGCTGGGGCTGGCGGCGGAGGCGGAGCGGGCGAGCGACGGCTGGTTCAGTCCGCGCTACCGGGGGCGGCTCGATCCGACGGGCATCGTCAAGGGCTGGGCCGCCGAGCGGGCGGCGCGGCGGCTGGCCGCGGCGGGGGCGACGGGCGTCAGCGTCAACGGGGGCGGGGACGTGCAGGTGCTGGGGGCCCCGGGGGCGGGGCGGCCGTGGCGGGTGGGCGTGTCGGACCCGTTGCGTCCGGGCGGTCTCGCCGCCGTCGTCTCCGCGGCCGGCGCCGCGGAGCTGGCTGTGGCGACGTCCGGGACCGCCGAGCGGGGCGATCACGTCGTCGACCCCCGCACGGGGCGGCCGGCGGTGACCGACCTGGTCGCGGTGACGGTCGTCGCGCCCCGCCTGACCTGGGCGGACTGCTGGGCCACGGCGGCGTTCGCGATGGGGTCGCGGGAGGGGCTGCGGTGGCTGGAGTCCCTGCCGGAGGTCGAGGCGCTGCTGATCACGGCGGGCGACGAGGTGCGGTGCACCGGAGGGCTGGCGGGCCGGCTGGGGTGAGCGGCGCTGCGGCCCGGGCGACGGTTCCGCTCACCGCGTTCGCGGGGTGCTCGCCGCGCCCGCCCTCCCAGGTCCTCGATGCCCTGGGAGGAGGCACGGCTGCCCGCGGCTGCGGGGGCTCGGTGAGCGGTGCCGCAGTCCGCTCACCGCCTCTGGCCCCTCCCCGCGGAGCGCTCAGTGACCGTTCTGGGCCAGCCGCAGCAAGTGGTCGGCCAGCGCCTGGCCCCCCGTCGGCTCCCGGCTGATCAGCAGCAGCGTGTCGTCGCCGGCGATCGTGCCGAGGATGTCGTGGAGTTCCGCCTGGTCGATCGCCGAGGCCAGGAACTGCGCGGCGCCCGGCGGGGTGCGCAGGACCACGAGGTTCGCGGAGGCCTCCGCGGAGATCAGCAGCTCCTGGGAGAGCCGCCGCATCCGCTCCTCCTTGGCGGACTCCCCCAGCGGCGCCCGGGGGGTGCGGAAGCCCCCCTCGCTCGGCACCGCGTAGATCAGGTCGCCGTCGTTGTTGCGGATCTTCACCGCGTTCAGCTCGTCCAGGTCGCGGGAGAGCGTCGCCTGGGTGACGCTCAGCCCGTCGTCGGCGAGCAGCTTCGCCAGCTGGCTCTGCGAGCGCACCGGCTGTCGGTTGAGGATGTCCACGATCCGGCGGTGGCGTGCGGTGCGCGTCTGCGGCACGGCGGGTCCGGCCTGCTGACCCTGGTCCTGCTCCTGGCTCATCGTCGTCTCATTCTCCGGATCGTCCTTCCCCGCCCGCCGCACCGGCCCGGTCCAGGATGCCGGGCAGCGCCCCGAGGAGGGCGTCCACCGCGTCGTCCCCGAGGTTCAGCGGCGGCATCAGCCGTACGACGTCGGGGGCGGGCGCGTTCACGAGGAATCCGGCGTCCTGGGCCGTCTGTTGCACCTGGGGCGCGAGCGGCTCGGTGAGCACGATACCCAGGAGGAGCCCCGCACCACGGACGTGGTCGATCAAGGCGTGGCCGGACCCCTCGATTCCGTCGCGGAGCCTCCCGCCCTGCCGCTTGACGTTCTCCAGCAGCCCCTCGTCCTCGATGGTGTCGAGGACGGCGAGTCCGGCGGCGCAGGCGACCGGGTTGCCGCCGAAGGTCGTGCCGTGGTGACCGGGCTGGAGCAGGTCGGCGGCGCGGCCGAAGGCGACGGTGGCGCCCAGCGGCAGACCGCCGCCGAGCTGCTTGGCCAGGGTGACGACGTCCGGCAGCACGCCCTCGTGGGCCTGGTACTCGAACCAGTGTCCGGTGCGGCCGATGCCGGTCTGCACCTCGTCCAGCACCAGCAGCGCGCCCTTGGCGGCGGTGATGGCGCGGACCGCCTTCAGATAGCCGGGGGGCGGGACGACCACGCCGAGTTCGCCCTGGATGGGTTCGACGACGACCATGGCCGTCTCCTCGGTGACCGCGGCGTCCAGCGCCTGCGCGTCGCCGAAGGGCACATGGGTGACGTCGGCGGGCAGCGGCTGGAACGGCTCGCGCTTGCCGGGCTGCCCGGTGAGCGCGAGCGCGCCCATCGTACGGCCGTGGAAGGCGCCCTCGGTGGCGACGACACGGGTCCGTCCGGTCAGCCGGCCGATCTTGAAGGCGGCCTCGTTGGCCTCGGCGCCGGAGTTGCAGAAGAAGACCCTGCCGTCCCGGCCGAAGAGCCGGAGCAGCCGCTCGGCGAGGGCGACGGTCGGCTCGGCCATGAAGAGGTTGGAGATGTGGCCGAGGGAGCCGATCTGCCGGCTCACGGCCTCGACGATCGCCGGGTGGGCGTGGCCGAGGGCGTTGGTGGCGATCCCGCCGACGAAGTCGAGGTACTCCCCGCCCTCGGCGTCCCAGACCTTCGGGCCCTCGCCGCGCACCAGGGGCAGGCGCGGCGTGCCGTAGTTGTTCATCAGCGCGCCCCGCCACCGCGCGGTCAGTTCCGCGTTGCTCACGACTCCCCCTGTTCGTCGGGCACGACCATGGTGCCGATGCCCTCGTCCGTGAAGATCTCCAGCAGGATCGAGTGCTGGACCCGGCCGTCGATGACGCGGGCGGTGGTCACGCCGTTGCGCACGGCGTGCAGGCAGCCCTCCATCTTCGGCACCATGCCGGAGGACAGCTCCGGCAGGAGTTTCTCGAGCTGGGACGCGGTGAGACGGCTGATCACCTCGTCGGAGTGGGGCCAGTCCTCGTAGAGTCCTTCGACGTCCGTGAGGACCATGAGGGTCTCGGCGCCCAGTGCAGCAGCGAGTGCCGCAGCCGCCGTATCAGCATTGACGTTGTAGACATGGTGGTCGTCCTGGCTGCGGGCGATCGACGAGACGACCGGGATGCGGCCGTCGGCGAGCAGGGCCTCGATCGCGCCGGTGTCGATGTCGGTGATCTCGCCGACCCGTCCGATGTCGACGAACTCGCCGTCGATCTCGGGCCGGTGCTTGGTGGCGGTGAGGGTGTGCGCGTCCTCGCCGGTGAGGCCGACGGCGAGCGGGCCGTGCCGGTTGAGCAGCCCGACCAGTTCGCGCTGCACCTGTCCGGCGAGCACCATGCGGACGACGTCCATGGCGTCCTCGGTGGTGACGCGCAGGCCGGCCTTGAACTCGCTGACGATGCCGTGCCGGTCGAGCGCGCGGCTGATCTGCGGACCGCCGCCGTGCACGACGACGGGCCTGAGGCCGGCGTGGCGCAGGAAGACGACGTCCTGGGCGAAGGCGGCCTTCAGGTCCTCGTCGACCATGGCGTTGCCGCCGAACTTGATGACGACCGTCTTGCCGTGGTGGCGGGTCAGCCAGGGCAGCGCCTCGATGAGGATCTGCGCCTTGGGCAGCGCGGTGTGTTTGCGGGTGCTGGTCATGAGGAGTAGGCGCTGTTCTCGTGGACGTAGTCGGCGGTGAGGTCGTTGGTCCAGATGGTGGCGGTGGCGTCACCGGCGGCGAGGTCGGCGACGATGTGGACCTCGCGGTAGCGCATGTCGACCTGGTCGCGGTCCTCGCCGACGCCGCCGTTCTTGCAGACCCAGACGCCGTTGATGGCGACGTTCAGCTCGTCGGGCTCGAAGGCGGCCTTCGTGGTGCCGATGGCGGAGAGGACGCGGCCCCAGTTGGGGTCCTCGCCGTGGAGGGCGCACTTGAGGAGGTTGTTGCGGGCGATGGAGCGGCCCACCTCGACGGCGTCGTCCTCGGTCGCGGCGTTGATCACCTCGACCTTGATGTCCTTGCTGGCGCCCTCCGCGTCGCGGATGAGCTGCCGGCCGAGGTCGTCGCAGACGGTCCGTACGGCCTCGGCGAACTCCTCGTACCCGGGCGTGGCCCCGGAGGCACCGGAGGCGAGCAGCAGCACGGTGTCGTTGGTGGACATGCAGCCGTCGGAGTCGACCCGGTCGAAGGTGACCCGGGTGGCGTCCCGCAGGGCCCTGTCGAGCACGTCGGAGCCGAGGTCGGCGTCGGTGGTGAGCACGACGAGCATGGTGGCGAGGCCGGGGGCGAGCATGCCGGCGCCCTTGGCCATGCCGCCGACGGTCCAGCCGTCCTTCGTCACGACGGACGTCTTGTGGACGGTGTCGGTGGTCTTGATGGCGATGGCGGCCTTCTCACCGCCGTGCTCGGAGAGCCGGCCGGCGGCCGCCTCCACACCCGGGAGCAGCTTGTCCATGGGGAGCAGTACGCCGATGAGTCCCGTCGAGCAGACGGCGACCTCGCCCGCTCCCGTCCCCAGCACCTCGGCCGCCTTCTCTGCGGTGGCGTGGGTGTCCTGGAAGCCCTTCGGTCCCGTACAGGCGTTGGCGCCCCCGGAGTTGAGGACGACGGCGGACAACTGCCCGCTCTTCAGCACCTGCTCGGACCAGAGTACGGGCGCGGCCTTGACGCGGTTGGAGGTGAAGACGCCGGCGGCGGCGCGGCGGGGGCCGTCGTTGACCACGAGGGCCAGGTCGGGGTTGCCGTTCTCCTTGATCCCGGCGGCGATGCCCGCCGCCCTGAATCCCTGTGCTGCCGTCACGCTCACGGCGCAACTCCGATCGTCGTCAGCCCGGTGGCCTCGTCGAGGCCCAGGGCGATGTTCATGCTCTGGACGGCACCGCCCGCGGTGCCCTTGGTCAGGTTGTCGATGGCGCAGATCGCGATGATCCGGTCCGTCGCGGTGTCGTGCGCGACCTGGACCTGGACGGCGTTGGAGCCGTAGACGGACGCGGTCGCGGGCCACTGGCCCTCGGGCAGGAGGCGGACGAAGGGCTCGTCGGCGAAGGCCTTCTCGTAGGCGGCGCGCACGGCTTCGGCGGTGACGCCGGGCCTGGCCTTCGCGGTGCAGGTGGCGAGGATGCCGCGGGGCATCGGCGCGAGGGTCGGCGTGAAGGAGACCGAGACCCGCTCGCCCGCCGCCGCGCTGAGGTTCTGGATCATCTCGGGGGTGTGCCGGTGCCCGCCGCCCACGCCGTACGGCGACATGGAGCCCATGACCTCGCTGCCCAGCAGGTGCGGCTTGGCCGCCTTGCCGGCGCCGGAGGTACCGGAGGCGGCGACGATCACCGCCTCGGGCTCGGCGAGGCCGGCGGCGTACGCCGGGAAGAGGGCGAGGGAGACGGCGGTCGGGTAGCAACCGGGCACCGCGACGCGCTTGGACCCCTCCAGCGCGGCGCGGGCACCCGGCAGTTCGGGCAGGCCGTACGGCCAGGTGCCGGCGTGCGGGGAGCCGTAGAAGGCCTCCCAGTCGGCGGCGTCCTCCAGCCGGAAGTCGGCGCCCATGTCGATCACGAGCACCTCCTCGCCGAGCTGCTCGGCGACGGCGGCGGACTGGCCGTGCGGCAGCGCGAGGAAGACGACATCGTGCCCGGCGAGCACCTCGGGCGTGGTCGGCTCCAGTACGCGGTCGGCGAGCGGCGGCAGATGCGGCTGGAGCGCGCCCAGCCGCTGCCCGGCGTTGGAGTTGCCGGTCAGGGCGCCGATCTCGACCTCGGGGTGCGTCAGGAGCAGACGCAGCAGCTCACCGCCCGCATACCCGCTCGCTCCGGCCACCGCCGCACGTACCACCATGGAAAACCCTCCTCCTGGATGGCATGACTATACGTTTCCATGCACGTTTATGCAATGTGGTTCCGAAACGATTCGGCACGGGGCGTCAGCGACGGAGCCAGGCCAGGGCCATCAGGGCGACGGCGACCGCGAGCGGGGCGAGGAGCAGGGCGGCGAGGTGCCCGAGCAGGGAGCGGACCATGCCGAGCACGGCGAACAGCGCCACCCCGCCCAGCAGCCAGCAACCGAAGATCCGCAGCGCCAGGTCCTGCGCGGCGTTCTCCTCCTCACGGGTGGCGGGGTTCCCGATCCCGCCGATCGCCAGCCACAGCAGCGCGCCGCCCACCAGGACGTTCCCCGCCACGACGAAGGGTGCGACGGACCTGTCGGCCCGCCGCACCCCCTTCCAGACCCTCACGACGCTCATGAGCACGAGAGCCTAGCCCGCCGGTCTCCCGGCGGGCCGGGGTCACCGCTGCTTGATCCGCAGGAACGTCACCGAGTTCGCCGGGAAGGTGTACGTGAACTCGCTCGCCACACCCCGGAAGGTGGAGGTCACCGGGGTGACCGGGGCGTCCGTCTCCGTGTTGACCGCGTCCGCGTCGGCGGCCAGGGTGGTCACCCGGGCCCTGGAGGAGACCCTCGCGCCGCCGAGGTCGATCGCCGTGCGGGCCTCGGACGGCCGGGCGTTGACGACCTTGACGATCAGGTCGCCGGTGCGGGCGTCCTCGGTGACCACCTGACGGAACGGCTCGGCCGGCTTGTCGTCGGTGAAGCTGCCCCACTCCTGGCCGTCGAGGTAGAGGGTCACCTGGCGGCCCCGCACCTCGATGTCGATGTCGTAGGCGCGGCCCGTCTCGATCGAGCCGGCCCTGGAGATCAGCGTCGACTTGCCGCCGTCCGAGGCCTGCTCGACGGCGGACCGTGTGTTGTTCCAGCCCCCGAGGTTCCACCAGTAGTGGTTGCCGGTGTCCTTGACGCCGAAGGCGACGAGGAAGCCCTCCTTGCCGGCCTTCTTGGTGGCCTTCACGTGCAGGTCGTAGTCGTGCCAGGCCGGATCACCGGCCGTGACCAGGGTGTTCTCGGCGGCCTCGTCGCTCTGCACGTACTGCCCGTCCTGGACGCTCCAGCTTCCGCCGCCCCGGTGCGTCCACCGCGAGGCGTCACCGGAGAAGTCGTCGGTCAGCAACGCCGTGCCGTCGGCGGCGGTCACCTGCACGTCGTCGTACGCCGCGCTCGTCGCCCACGTCGACAGGCCGACGGCTCCGGTGAGGGGGCCGCTGACGTCCGGGGTGGTGCTCGCCTCCGACGGGACCACGCGGTCGCCGACGTTGGTCATGAACAGCTTCTGGACCTCGTAGTTGGCCGAGCCCCAGGAGGCGTGGTTGTTGAACCAGATCATGTCCGGCGACCACTGGACGTAGTCCTCGTTGGCGAGCAGCGGTGCGTACGAGGCCAGCTCGACGATGTCGGCGTTGCGCTCCAGGCCGGTCATGAAGGCGGCTTCGGCGAGGCCGTTCTTCCAGGCGTTGCCCTGGGAGGCGTACTCACCGAGGAAGACCTTGGGGCCGCCCCGGTCGTAGGAGTCGTAGCGGTCGTTGTTCTGCAGGAACCACTGCGGGCTGTTGTAGTAGTGCTCGTCGATCATGTCGACCCCGCCCTCGCGGCCCAGCTGCCAGGCGGTGTCGAAGGTCGTGCCGGAGTCGTCGGGGCCGGAGTTGGAGACGACGGTGATGTCCGGGTACTCCGCCTCGATGGCGGCCCGGAACCGCTGGAAGCGGGCGAAGAACTCGCGCGGCAGGTTCTCCTCGTTGCCGACCCCGATGTGGGTGAGGCCGAAGGGCTTGGGGTGGCCCATCTCCGCGCGGACCCTGCCCCAGGTGGAGTTCGCCGGACCGTTGGCGAACTCGATCAGGTCGAGGGTGTCCTGGATGTGCCGCTTCAGCAGCGCCTCGTCGTCGGTGGCCTTGTTCTGGCCGCAACCGGTGACCAGGGCGGGGACGACGGGCAGCGGCATGGCGCCGATGTCCTCGGCGAAGCGGAAGTACTCGTAGTAGCCCAGGCCGTAACTCTGGTTGTACCCCCAGAAGTTGGCGTTGGTGGCGCGCTCCTCGACCGGCCCTACGGTGTCCTTCCACTGGTAGGAGCGCTTGCGCTGCCAGCCGGAGGCCTCGCTGTAGTCCTCCATGGAGCCGGTGTTGACCAGGCAGCCGCCGGGGAAGCGGACGAAGCCGGGGTTCAGGGCGGCGATCTTCTCCGCGAGGTCCTTGCGCAGGCCGTTGGGCTGGCGCTTGTAGGTGTCGCGCGGGAACAGCGACACCATGTCGAGGGCGGCGGCGGAGGAGGCGGCGACGGTGAGGCGGCCGCGGTTGCTGGTGCGGGAGGCGGTGAAGGTGGCCGTGTACTTGGCCCAGCCTCCCCTCACGGCCACCCTGCGGGCCCCGGCGAGCTCGCCGGCGGCGTCCTTCAGCGTGACGGTGAGGGTGCCGGCGCTCTCGGCGCGGGCCCACACGGAGAAGTCGTACCGCTCGCCCTCCTCCACGCGGATGCCGGTGTTGTAGCCGGAGTTCGTGACCGACGAACCGGCTGCCAGGGAAAGGTAGCTGCGGTTGCGCTCGTTGAGCCGGCCGGAGTCGTTCAGCACGTCGGCCGTGCCGTTCACCGCCCAGGAGGTCAGGGGCGTGTAGGAGCCGTTGTCGGCGGTGGAGTACTCGAAGGACCGGTTCTGCACCAGCTCGGCGTACAGACCGCCGTCGGCGGCCCGGTTGATGTCCTCGAAGAAGACGCCGTACATGGTGTCCTCGATCTCCGCGCCCCCGGCGTCCGGATCGACGGTGATCGTGTAGTCCGGGGCGTCCTCGGCGTGCGCGGGGGCCGGGACGAGGGCGGCGGCCGTCAGCAGCGCGGTGGCGGTCAGGCCGAGCCTGAGGCGGGTACGGCTGCGTGCTGTGCGTGACATGAATACTCAGCGGCTCTCTCTAGGCGTGGGGTGACACGAGGAGCTGTTCGGCATTTCGATCGTTGGTCAGCACTTCGAACGGCAAGATAGGGAGGAGACAGGGGCACGTCAATGGGGCGTGCGACAGCGGAGACCACGCGGGAACGAGGCGGGATGGGCGAGTTCTGGCCGGTGCCCGACGCACTGACCTATCTGAGCGGCCGCTGGAGAGCGGAACGGACCGTGCGGGACCTGGCGGGCGGCGAGCAGGGGCGCTTCGAGGGGACGGTCGTTTTCGGCCCGCTGGAGGGCGGCGGTCTGCTGCAGAGCGAATCCGGCGACTTCACCTGGCGGGGGGTCACCCGGCCCGCCGGGCGGACGCTGCGCTTCCTGCCCGGGCCGGGCGGCACGGCGGAGGTGCGGTTCGCGGACGGGCGCCCCTTCCACCGCCTGGACCTCACCGCGGGACGGTACGTCGCCGACCACCCCTGCTCGGCCGACCTCTACCGGGGCGAGTTCACCGTCCGGGACGCGGACCACTGGCGAACGGTCTGGCGGGTGCGCGGTCCCGCCAAGGACCTGGAGCTCACCACCGACTACGCGCGCGTGGCCTGAGCGGACGCCCCTTCCAGGCACAGGCTCCAGCGGCCCGCCCAACCGGCCACGCCGATCGTCGACAGCGAGCGGACGTGGATGCTCCAGTACGTCGCGGGCGGCGCCTTGAGCACGTACACCAGGGCCGCGCGGATCACCGACGGCTCGGCGACGGCGACGATCCGGCAGCCGTCCTCGGCCGGCCGGGTGTCGAGCCAGCCGCCGACCCGGCCGATGAAGGCCGGCAGCGGCTCCCCGCCGTACGGGGCGGACCGCGGGTCGGCGAGCCAGGCGTCCACGGCCCCCGGCTCCCGGGCCATCGCCTCCCCCAGGGTCAGCCCGCGCCAGCGTCCCATGTCGCAGTCCCGCAGGGCGAGTTGCACCAACGGCGCATAACCGAGGCCCTTCCCGGTGGCGCGGCTGCGCGGGGCCGGGGAGCAGTAGCGCAGATCGGCCGCGGCGAGCGGCAGCAGTTCGTGCGCGACCCGTTGCACCTCGTCCCAGCCGGCCCGGTCCAGCGGCCGGTCGTCCTCGAAGCGCTCGGCGAGCACCGAGGAGCTCCCCGCGGCGGCGACGAACGTGACCCGAAGTGCCATGCGGCGATCGTGAGCCGCCGCGGTGCGCGGGTCAAGGGGTGCCGCCGGGGCGTCACTCGCGGTACGCCCGCACTTACCGACCGGTAAGGGCGGGCCGGGCACGGGCCCCGGGACGCGCCGTCATCCCTCGACGAGCGCCATCCAGTGGTCGGGCCGCTCCAGCGGCCGGAACCCGAGCCTGGCGTAGACCCCGTGCGCGTCGTGCGTGGCCAGCATGATCCGCTTCACCCCGCAGGGTCGCAGCTCCTCCCGCACGGCAGCCACCAGGGCGGTGCCGACGCCCTTGCCGCGCACCGACGGGTCGACGTACACGTCGCACAGCCAGGCGAAGGTCGCCCGGTCGGTGATGACCCGGGCGTACGCCACCTGCTCCCCCGAGAGCGTGTCGTACACGCCGAAGTTGAGCGACCCCTCGATCGCCCGGTCCTGCTTCTCGCGGGAGCGGCCCAGTGCCCAGTAGGCGTCGGTGGACAGCCACCGGTGCACGCGCTCGGCGTCGATCCGGGCGGGGTCGGTGGAGGTCTCGTAGCCCTCGGGCAGGCGCGGGGTGTCGGTCATGGCCGGATACTCGCAGGCCGGGCGGGGCGCCGTCGAACCGTTATCCCCGGTGTCCCAGCACCTCGTCGCAGGCGGTGCGCAGACGCCGTACGCCCTCGGCGATCTCACCGGCGCCGGCCACCGCGGCGAAGCTCAGGCGGAGGTGGCCGGCCGGGGGTTCGGCGCTGAAGTAGGGACGGCCGGGGGTGACGGCGACGCCCGTGCGCAGGGCGGCGGCGGTCAGGGCGGACTCCGCCGCGCCGGCGGGCAGCCGCGGCCACAGGTGGTAGCCGCCGGACGGCACGTGCGGCAGGGCGAGTTCGGGCAGGTGGAGGCGGAGCGCGGCGGTCATCGCGTCCCGGCGGGCCCGCAGCGCGGCGGAGACCGCGCGCAGGTGGCGCGGCCAGGCGGGCGAGCCGACGAGTTCCAGCGTGGCCTCCTGGAGGGGGCGGGGCACGAAGAAGGTGTCGACGATCTGGATGGCCCGCAGCCGTTCCAGGACCGGGCCGTGCGCGGCGAGCGCGCCCACCCGGAAGCTGGGCGAGGTCGCCTTGGTCAGCGAGCAGACGTGCACCACCACCCCGTCGGGGTCGTCGGCGGCGAGCGGGCGCGGCAGCGGGCCCGCGTCCTCGTGCACCAGCCGTCGCACGAAGTCGTCCTCGACCACGAAGGCGCCCGCCTCACGGGCGATGCGCAGCACCTCGCCGCGCCGTTCGGGGGCGAGCACGGCGCCGGTGGGGTTCTGGAACAGCGGCTGGCAGACGAGGACCCGGGCGCCGGTCGCCCGGAACGCGTCCGCCAGCAGCGCGGGCCGTACGCCGTCGGCGTCCACCGGGACGGGCACCGGACGCAGTCCTGCCGCGCGGGCGATGGCCAGCATGCCCGGGTAGGTGGGCGACTCGACGAGGACCGGGGCGCCCGGCGGGGCGAGCGCGCGCAGGGCGGTGGTCAGCGCGGACTGTCCGCCCGAGGTGACCAGCACCCCGGCCGCCGTGACCGGGCCGCCGATGCTGCGCGCGAACCACTCCCGCAGCTCCGGCAGCCCCTCCACGGGCGGGCGCCCCCAGGCGCCGGGCCTGCGCCCGGCCCGGGACAGCGCCGCCGCCATCGCCCGCTCGGGCTGCAGGGAGGGGTGCAGATAGCCCCCGTTGAACTCGATCACCCCGGGTGCCGGCGCGGCCAGCGAGACCAGTACCCCGGAGGCGTCCACCGAGCGCGGTACGAGGTCGGCGGCGGCGTCGGCGCTGAGGGCGACCTCCTGCCAGGAGGTGTCGCCCGTGGGGGCGGCCGAGGCGCGGGGCCGGGCGCGGAAGGCGCCGGCGCCGGGCCGGGTGACCACCAGGCCCTCGGCGGCGAGCCGCGCCAGCGCCCGGGAGACGGTCACCGGACTCACCCGGAACCGCTCCACCAGGGCTCGACTGGAAGGGAGCTTTTCACCGGGAGAGTAGCGGTCCAGCTCCCTCCGCAGTCGCTCCGCCAGTTCACCGACACTGCTACGCTCATGCATGAGAACACAGAGTAGCGCTACCGACGCACCGCAGATAGCAGTCACCGCGTCCCGCGACCGTCGCGGCTTCGGCACCCTCCAGGCCGCCCTCGGCGTGATCGCCTTCTCCCTCACCTTCCCGGCCACCGCCTGGGGTCTCGAAGGGTTCGGGCCCTGGTCCCTGGTGGCCGTGCGCAGTGTGCTCGCGGTGCTGATCGCCGGCGGCTGTCTGCTCGCGCTGC
This sequence comes from Streptomyces sp. NPDC126497, assembly GCF_040302425.1. Taxonomy (NCBI): domain Bacteria; kingdom Bacillati; phylum Actinomycetota; class Actinomycetes; order Kitasatosporales; family Streptomycetaceae; genus Streptomyces; species Streptomyces sp. NPDC126497. Next base: position 24,061 of record NZ_JBEORT010000006.1, on the reverse strand, counting down.
GGGTGCCGCCGCCGGACCGGAAGCACTGGCCCGGGCTCGCGGTGGTCGGCGCCGGCGTGGTGCTCGGCTTCCCGATGCTGACCACCCTGGCGCTGCAGACCTCGACCACCGCGCACGCGGCCGTGGTGGTGGGCCTGCTCCCGCTGTCCACGGCGCTGCTGTCCGCCCTGCGGGTCGGCTCCCGGCCCTCGCGCACCTTCTGGGCGGCGGCCCTCGCCGGAGCGGCCGCGGTGCTGGCGTTCACCGTGCAGCAGAGCGGCGGCGCGCTGACCACGGCCGACCTGTACCTCTTCGCGGCGCTGCTGGTGTGCGCGGCCGGCTACACCGAGGGCGGCAGGCTGGCCCGGGTGATGCCGGGCTGGCAGGTGATCGGCTGGGCGCTGGTCCTGTGCCTGCCGCTCACCCTGCCCGCCGCCGCGGTCGCGCTGGCCCTCGAGCCGGTGCGGCTGACCGCGCACGGCGTGGCCGGCCTGCTGTGGGTGGCGGCGGGCTCGCAGTTCCTCGGTCTGGTCGTCTGGTACCGGGGCATGGCGGCCATCGGCATCCCCAAGGCCAGCCAGTTGCAGCTCGCCCAGCCGCTGCTCACACTGGTGTGGTCGGTGCTGCTGCTGAACGAGCACCTGACGGCGGCCGCCCCGGTGACGGCCGCGGCCGTGCTCGTGTGCATCGCCGTCACCCAGCGGGCACGCGGTTGAGAGGAGGCCCCGATGCGCGCAACCGAGGGCGATCAGCTTGTCCAGCACGGCAGGGTGGTCGGCCAGCACGACAAGGTCGGCGAGATCGTCGAAGTGCTCGGACCGAAGGGCGACCCGCCCTACCGGGTCCGCTTCGAGGACGGACACGAAGGTGTGTGCTCGCCCGGCCCCGACACCGAGATCCGGCACCGGGCGACGCGACGGAGCTAGGCCGGCGCGGGGTTCCGCCGACCGCCGGTGGCGGTCGGCGACCACCCGCGCCGCCGCCCCGCCCCGGCCCGCCGCGCACCCCCTGCGTGACACCCGCCCCCCCACACCCCCTCGCGCCTCCTCGTACTCCTGGACACCGGTCACCGTCGGACCGCCCGGCCGCGCGCGGTCCTGCGTCACGATGCTCCACCCCGGCGATCGATCATCGATACTTCGGAGTAACGTGCACGGACGGAGCAGGACCCGGGACCCGGCGACCTGCCACAGCCGTAAGCAGGAGCGAAAGGACCGATGTGACCGACATCGAACGCGTCGGAGTGGTGGGCTGCGGTCAGATGGGCGCGGGGATCGCCGAGGTGTGCGCCCGTGCCGGACTGGACGTCAAGGTCGCCGAGACCACCGGCGAGGCCCTGGAGATCGGCCGTACCCGGCTGTTCAACTCCCTGTCGAAGGCGGCCGGACGCGGCAAGATCACCGAGGAGGAGCTGGCGTCCACGCAGGCCCGGCTGAGCTTCACCACGGACCTCGGCGAGTTCGCCGACCGTGATCTGGTGATCGAGGCCGTGGTCGAGAACGAGCAGGTCAAGACCGAGATCTTCCAGGTCCTCGACCAGGTGGTGAGCCGGCCGGACGCGATCCTCGCCTCCAACACCTCGTCCATCCCGCTGGTGAAGCTGGCGGTCGCCACCTCGCGGCCCGACCACGTCATCGGCATCCACTTCTTCAACCCGGCCCCGGTGCAGAAGCTGGTCGAGCTGATCCCGGCGCTCACCACCTCCGAGGGCACGCTGAGCCGCGCCCAGGTCTTCACCGAGAAGCTGCTGGGCAAGCACGCGATCCGCGCCCAGGACCGCTCCGGTTTCGTGGTGAACGCGCTGCTGATCCCGTACCTGCTCTCCGCGATCCGGATGTTCGAGTCGGGCATCGCCAGCCGCGAGGACATCGACAACGGCATGGAGATGGGCTGCGCCCACCCGATGGGCCCGCTGAAGCTGTCCGACCTGATCGGCCTGGACACGGTGGCCTCGGTGGCGTACTCGATGTACGAGGAGTACAAGGAGCCGCTGTACGCCGCGCCGCCGCTGCTGCAGCGCATGGTCGACGCGGGCCGGCTCGGGCGCAAGACGGGGTCGGGGTTCTACACCTACGGCTGACACCGCGGCGGTGGGCCCGGCCCGGGGTTCCCGGGCCGGGCCCACCGCCGTTCCCGCAGGTCCGGCGGCTGTGCGCAGTCGCGTCGCACGCCTCCGGCTTCCCGGCCGCCTCCGTGAGGGAGGGATCGGGCCCGGACGAGAACCCTAGGGCCTGCGATCGGCCATCGCCCCCCAGAAGCGGCGCAGTTCCGGGACGCGCATGCCGACCCAGCAGGGCGTCCTCCTGAAGTGGATTCCGGACAGCAGGGCCTGCTGCTGGAGGCAGAAGGGCTCGCGGAGCTCGGCCCGGGGCTGCACGCCCTGGGGCGGGTAGGGGCAGAGCTTGAACGTGCAGGTGGGCAGGCAGGTGGTACCCGGTACCGGCGGAGCCGAGATGCCGACCGTCAGCTCCGGGTGGAGCGGGGTGCGGTCCGCGGTGATGCAGGGCGGAAGCGACATGCCGGGCCGGTTCGACCTCTCCAGCCGGTCCTCGATCTCGTCCGGCTGTCCGTCGCGCTCTATGAGGTTCAGCATGAGCAGCACGTCCGCGACGAGGTGCTGGGCCCGCCTGCCGAGGGCGCCCCACCCGACCGAGGGCGGGATCCACAGATTGTGCTTGCGGTAGTGCTCCAGGCCGCTGCTGCGGGAGCCGATGTGGTCGGCGACGCCCTTCTCGTCGATCCAGATGAAGCGTTCCGGCTGTCTGGTCTCCAGGGCGAGGGCCACCAGGTCGCCCGCCTCGGCGACGAACGGGTGCAGGGGCTGCCGGAACGCGCCGCCGTCCGCCGCGACATGGGCGGCGGGACGGGCGGTGCCCGCCATCGACAGCCAGCGCTCCACGGTCTGCACGGCGCTCGTGCCACGGGAACTCCGCTCGGACGACGGCTCACGCGCGTCGCCCCGGCCGCCGCGCCGCTGCGCCGCCGTGTCGCCGCCCTGCTCGTCGCGGGCGACGCCGTCCGGAAGTTCCCACAGGCACAGCGCGTGCAGCAGGGTGAGCTGCGCGTACCAGCTGCGGCTCTGCCGCAGCATGAACTCCGCGTTCCGGATGAGGTCGTCCCGGCCCCCCTGGTAGGTGTGGGGATGGTGTTTCCGCCGGTTGGCCGCGTACTTGAAGCCCTGGGCCAGCGCGTTCTCCAAGGTGAGCGGCAGGTCGGACGTGCCGCCGGGCCCTTTCGGGTCGAGGTGGCCCAGCCACTTCCTGAGGCGGTTGCGGGCCTCGTCCCTGCGGTTTTCGCTGACGGAGCCGAGCAGCATGGGGAGCAGCCACGCCCGCATGGTGAACTCCCGCCAGAGAGCGGCCCGGTCCTCCTGGTAGCGCCGGAAGACGGCCTGCCTGTCGTGGGCCAGCCGGTCGTCCTCCTCGCGTGTGGTGCGGGGCGCCCCCCGGATGCCCGGCCTCCTCCTCGCCCTGGCCGCGCACGCGCGTTCCTCCTGCCTCCTCCTCTCCTTCAGCCTGCCGGTCTTCGACCGGTACTCCTCCACCGGGTCGGTGTGGGTGCCGATCCAGCGGCGGATCACGGCGAACGCCGGATCACCGCCGTCGCCGAATTCCTGGGCGGCGGCGATGCGCACGGAGTAGGAGGGCTCTCCGAAGCCCAGCTCGAAGAGCCGCGTGTAGAGCGATGTGGTGTCGGTCTTCCCGTCGGCCGCGCGCAGGGCCGCGCCGAGCTGCTTCACCAGCCCGAGTTTCGCCTCGTCCAGCGTCCGTTTGGCTCCCTTGACGTCGTGCCAGCGCGTCTTCAGCGTGCCGGTGATCTCCTCCAGCAGTCTCGGTGCCTTCTCCGCACTGTCGATCTCCAGGGCAGCGGCGTAGAGGTCGAACGCCTTCGGGTCCGTGCGCCGGTCCGCGGCCCTGCGGAGCCGCTGGGCGAGGGTCTGACCGCTCAGCGGGGCCTGCCGCCACAGCTCCCTGGCGTCCTTCTCCACCTCGGCGGCGATGCCGCCGCCCGCGGCCGCGCGCTCGATCGCCTGCCGACGGGAGAGCAGCACCAGGGCGATGAGCAGTTCGCGGCTGGGTCCGGGCGGGTGCAGCGCCTGCGCGATGAGCGCACCGGCGCGACGCTCCCCCAGGTGGTGGAGCATCCGGAAGCCGAGGTACGCCTGCAGGACGCTGTGCGGAAAGCGGACCCTCCTCGTGAATCCCTCCACCAGCTCGAGCAGGCCCGCGTTGCTCATGAACCTGGCGAGAACGGCGTGGCACTGGTCGACGTTGCCCCCGAGCAGACGCCGGCTCTCCTCGCTGCTGAGCCTGGCGCAGAGCACGCTCCAGATCTGCTTGCGGTGCCACGCGAGCAGGTCGTTGCCCCGCTTGCCGTACCGGTCGGCCCCGGGTCCTTTGTCCCAGAGGTGCTCGGCCTGGGTCCCCGCCCGCAGCAGCAGGCTGGGGTGGAGGTCCGTGCCCAGCAGATCCGCGAAGTCGACCTCGGCCTTGTCCTGGAGCAGTCCGACGCACGCCAGTGCCGAGACGGCCTCGAGGGTGTCGCGGCGGTCCTGCGGGGCCAGGGCGACGTCGTCCTTCAGCCGGCCCCTGGCCAGGGCGCGGTACCAGGTGTCCAGCAGCCACAGCCGGAGCGTGGAGCGGTCCGTGCTGCGGGTGTCCACCTGGTCGGGGTCGTGCCGGGGCCGGTTGTCCGCCAGGATGCCGTGCTGGTGCAGCTGCCGGGCGATCTGGAGATAGATCGGTGACTCGGTGGCCTCCGCGGTCTCCACGAGCCAGTCCAGACGGCGCTCGTCCGCCTCGGGAGCCTGCGCTTCCACGAAGTGGAGCGCCTCCTCCTCGCTGAGCGGCTCCAGCTCGATGATGGCGGCGCGGCTCCCCTCGAGGGAGGCGTGCGGCCTGGAGGCGATGACCAGGGGCAGCTTCTCCCGGTCGGCGCGCTCGATGGCCCGGCGGATGATGTTGTCCCGGTCGTCCTGGAGCTTCTCGTCGAGGAGGGCCTCCTCCAGCCCGTCGGCGATGACGACCGGCTTGTCGTCCGCGAGCAACTGCTGCCAGACCCGGTCGTTCTTGCTGCGCGCGAGGATGCCCCTGGGTGCCTCCTCGGCGAAGCGCTGCTTGGCCATCTGCTCGAAGTTCAGGTCGGTCTGCTGCACGGCGTCCCGCAGCCGGATGGGTACGGGGACGGCGTGCTGCCGGGCCAGCATCTCGGTGAGCCGCACCAGTACGGCGGTCTTCCCGACACCCAGCCCGCCGGTCAGCAGGTAGGGCCTGCGGGTACTGCGCTCGCGAAGTCGCTGGGCGAGGACCTGGGCGATCTCCTGGCGGCCCACGACCTCGGCCAGGTGCGGCCCGGCGGTGACGACCATCTCGTTGGGCTTCTTCCGCGCCTTGTCGAGGTAGCGCTTCCTCGTCCAGCTGTACCAGCAGAACAGGAAAAGCGCGGTGGCGAATCCGGCGGTGAGGACCGGGCCGAAGAAATAGCGCATGAGGGTGTCGAACCACTTCTCGGGATAAGGGTCCACCACGGCCCACACGACGACCAGGACGACGGCCAGTGCCCCGCAGACCCTCGTCGCGGTGGCGTAGGAGTTCCACCGGCGCCACTTCCTGGGCCGGGTGATGCCGCGGCGGGCCTCCAGGCTGGTGATCAACCTGTGCCGGCGGCCGCGGACGAACTGCCTGCTCCCGGCACTCATCCGCGTCAGCCACAGGCCCTTCGCCCGTGCGTTGCGCGGCCGGGTCCTTCCCGGTGTGTTCCGGACGATCCGCACCATCGTGTTTCCTCCGCCCAGGGATCCGGTCCGGGGCCGGCGCCCGCGGCAAGGGATCACGCGCACCGCCCGGCGCGTCGTCCGCACACCGCGGCCCGCCGTTCACGCCCCTCCGCGCCCGGCGTCGCCCGTCGGAGGGGCCGAGCCCCTACGGGGCGGCGGAGCTACCGGCCAGGGCGGCGCTCAGGCGGTGCCTGATCCGGCCGCGCATCGAGGCCATGGTGAAGCCCTTGGGGTCGATCTTGCCTGGCTGCCACTCCGAGTGGCCGATCACGCTGCGCTCGGTCCAGCCGTGGACCCGGCAGACGGCGGCGGCGGCCTTCTCGATCGCCTCCAGCTGCTCCTCGGGCCAGGGGTCCACGCCGTCACCGAGGTTGATCGCCTCGAAGCCGTAGAAGTGCCGGTTGCCGTCGGTGTTGGCCTCGTTGTCGGGCGGCAGGCCGGTCTCGTCGATCACCGCGCGCAGGACGTCGTCGTCACCGGGCCCCGCGTGGTTGGCGCGGCCGTTGCCGACCAGGTGCACGGTGCCGTCCTTGGCGATGACCCCGTGGCACAGCGGCCCGGGCAGGGCGGAGTGACCGTCGTAGCACAGCTGGACGCTGCTCGTGGTGCCGGAGGTGACCGTGTGGTGGATCATCACTCCGTGCACGGGGCCCCAGGGCCCCTTGTGGTTGCGGTTGTGGGTGCGCCACGACCGGTGCTCGACGACGGTGAGTCCTTCGTCGCGCAGCGAGTCGAGGAACCGGTCCGCTGACATGGGGGCGGCCATGACTCTCCTCCTCGGGGGTACGGGTGCGCGGGAGGTCTCCTCCGCGGCAGGCGCTCCGCGGGAGACCCCGGGAGGCCCCGGCCGGTCCCGCCGGTCCCGGTGGACCACGAGTCTTCCGGCCGGTGCGTCACCGCCGTGTGACGGCCGCGTGGCACCGGCCGGGTCATTCCCCGTCGGGGTCGGTGAGCATCTCCTCCAGCCACTCCCGGACCGCCCCGCAGACGGCGTCGACCCGGGTGAGCGTCATGCCGCGCCCGACTCCGGAGACGATGTCGTCGGTCAGGCGGACGTGCGCCCGCAGGGGCCGGGCGGAGCCTTCTTCGACCCAGACCCGGATGATCATCACGCCGGTGCCCGATGCGGCCATGTCCCTCACCGTCCGGACCGGCCGTCACCGCGGCGTGACCGGGCGAGGCCGGCGACCAGCCGGTGCAGCCGCTCGGTCGGCTCCAGCCCGAGTTCGTCGTGCAGGCGCCGGGCGTAGCGGACGAAGGCGTGCAGGGCCTCGGAGGGGTTGCCCTCCGCCAGGTGGGCCCTGACCAGACACACCTGGCCGCTCTCGCGCAGCGGATCGGCGTGCACGGCCGCCTGCGCGGCGGTGACGGCCTCGGCGTACCGTCGCGCCGTGATCAGCCGTCCGGCCAGTACCTCCAGGGCGTGCAGCCGCAGTTGCCGCCAGTCCTCCGCCTCCAGCAGCGCCCAGTCGTCGTACCAGCCGGGCAACAGGTCGGCGGAGAGGACGTCGACCGCGTCCGGGACGGATCCGGGGGGCCGGACGGCCGCGGCGGGGTCGAGGATGCGGTGGGCGGTCCGGCGGGCCTCGTGGAGGTCGACGGTGGTGCCGCGGGCCAGCCGCACCTCGGCCGGGCCGACCTCCAGGGCCCGCCGCCCGGTGTGGTGCAGGCGCGCCAGGGCCGAGCGGAGATTGGCGTGCGCCCTGTGCTCGGACGACTCCGGCCACAGGGTGCCCGCGATCAGGGGGCGGGGGACCGCCGCCCTGCAGCGCAGGGCGACGAACGCCAGGACCCGCTCCGACCCTCCGGGGACGGCTTCGGGCTCCCCGCCCACCCACAGTCCGAACCCTCCCAGGACACCGATGCGCACCCCGGCTCCGATCCGCCCGGGGGCCGCGGAAGCGGGGAGGACCGAAACCGGCACGGTCCGCCGCGGCGCCCCCCGGCCGGCCGTGCCGTGGCCGTCCCGGTGCCCGTCGCCCCCGCCCCCCGGCCGTCCCGGCCGGGGCGCGTCCCCTGATCGCGGGTTCCCCATGTGCTCCCCACTCCCTGTGCGCGCCGCTCCCCGCCACGCCCCGTCGGGCCGTCCTCCCGGCCCGGGGCGACGCGCCGTGTCGAGGCCGGCGGCCGGGGAGTTCCCGGACGACGGCGGGGTCCATGACGGCGGGACAGCGGCCGGACACCTCGGGCCTGTTCGGGCCGACGCCCGGCAACCGCGGCCCGGTGCGACGGGTGGCTCGCGGCGGCGTGCCCGCGCGGAGGACGTCGGGCACCGGCTCCGCGGACGCCTCGGCGAGGGACGCCGGGACGAGCAGGTGGTCGAGTCGCCGGTCGCCGTCGTCCCCCGGAGGAAGGGGTGACGGTCCTGTCCTCGGCGCCCGGCTCCGCGGACCGGATCCGCTCGGCGACCCGGTCCGCGCGTGTGCGCGGCGGGGCCGCCACCGTCTTCGAACCGCCTTCGGGTTCGGGCGAAGAGGTTCCCGACGTCGAAGGTCGCCCGTCGCAGCGTCGTGGACATGAACGCCCCCACGACCGGATCACGGCCTCGGCACCGCCGGAACCGGCGGTGGAAGGCGTCACCGCACCGGGGCGTCCGAGGCCCTGCGCCGCCCACCTGCCCTGATTCACGGGCACGCCCCCGGAGTCCTACCGACAGTTTCCGCCCCGCCCGGGACCGCGGCAAGTCGGGGACGCTCCGTCAGCTGCCCGCCCCTCCTCCTGCCGCCGTGCCCTGACGGCCCGTCACGGCGGGTCGCGAACGCGGCGGCCCGTCGCGGGACGTGGGCCGGCTCAGGACGTGGTGTCCCGCCCGAGCCGGAGGTGGTGCAGCAGGAGCAACGCCGCCGCCGTGCCGGCGGCCGGGACCACGCCGGCGGCGACCAGGTCGGGGACCACTTTCAGGGGCACCCACTCCCGGCGGTCCGACTCGAAGTCGTCGACGGGGTGTCCGACGTACTCGCCCTCGTCGGACCAGTAGACGTGGTGCCGGGCGTCGGTGAGGCCGTTGGACGGCTCCACGCTCATCAGGTGGCGCAGCGGCCCCGGCCGCCAGCCGGTCTCCTCCTCCAGTTCCCTCGCGGCGGCCGCGGCGACGTCCTCGCCGTCCTCGACCACGCCGGCCGCGAGTTCCCATCCCCAGCTGTCGGTGATGAAGCGGTGGCGCCACAGCAGGAGGACCTCATCGGCCTCGTTCACCACCGTGGCCACGGCGACGGGCCGCAGCCGGATGAGGAAGTGGTCGAGGTGCCGGCCGTCCGGCAGTTCGACATCGGCGAGATTGACGTTGAACCAGCGGTTCGCGTACACGGTCCGCTCGTTCCGCTTCGTCCACTGCACGGCTCTGCCCCCTTCCGACGGGTGGGGGCAATATCGCAGCGGCGGCGGTCCGGCAGGCAGGCGCACGGGAGGCCGCCTCCGGCGCAGCGGCGGGCGCGGCGGAGGCGCGCACCGGGCGCGGGGGCGAGGAGAACGCGCCCCGTGCTACAGCGGTACGCGCAGTGCCCCGTCGATGAGTCCGGCCGCCTCGGCGGTGCCCGGGCAGCCGCTGCGGACGAGGTGCTCACGCACCTCGCGCAGTCTGTCCCGCAACCGCTGCGACTCCATGCCCCGGGCCTGTTCGGCCATCCGCACCGCGATGACCACCGCCTTGTCGGCGTTGCCCCGGCGCAGTTCGACGGTGCTCAGCACGGCCAGCCGGTGCACCCGGCCCCGGTCGTGCGCCGGGCTGTCCACGGCCGCCGCCGCGTGCTCCCCGGCCGCCGCCAGTTCGCCGAGGCCGAGCAGTGCCTCCGCCACCTGGACGTTGACCAGGCCTGGCTGGACGTAGCCGGTCTCGTCGGGTTCGGTTCCGCGCCGGATCCGCTCGGCGGCCCGTTCGGCCCGCCGGATGCGGGACAGCGCGCCGGTGCCGTCGCCGAGGTGCGCGTACGCCTTGGCCTGCATCGCGTACAGGTCGGAGGCGAGCGCCGGGGTGAGGCCGGTGCCGGCGGCGCGCAGCGCGGCCTCCGCGAAGGCGACGGCCTGCCGGTACTCCCGCATGAACAGCGACTGGTTGACCAGCAGCGCGATCACATAGGCGCCGAGGCCCCGGTCCCCGCTGGCCTTCGCCAGCCGGAGCGCCTGGTGGAAGTAGCGCTGGGCGAGTCCGTGCGCGTCGGAGTCGTAGGCGCAGATGCCGGCGATCGCCAGCAGGCCGCCGGTGGCGCGGTGCAGTCGGCGGCCGGTGGCGTCGGTGTAGCGGCCGCGCAGCAGCGGGGCGGCCTCGGCGTTGAGGAAGCCGACGATCCGGGCGCGGACCGCGACGCCGCCCGCCTTGCGGTACAGCTGTTCGTAGTGGGTGCGGGCGGCGCGCAGCATGTCGAGGTCGTCCGGGGTGACCCGGTGCCCGCCGCCGCGGGAGACGTCCACGTCCTCGGGCGGGTTCTCCCACTCCCAGACGGGCATGACGGCGGGCGTGCCGGTGACGGCGGGGGCGTCGAGCACGTGCGGGCGGCGCTGCTGGTCCGAACGCCACAGCGCGGTGGCCCGCTCGACGAACCCGCCGAGCGGGCCGGTGTGCGGGGCGGCCGGTTCGCCGGGCACGCCGAGGCCGATGTCGTCGAGGGTGACCTGACGGTGCAGCCGGGCGGCGAGCACGTCGCAGATCAGGTCGGGCACCTGTCCGCGGGGCCGCTGTCCCTTCAGCCACCGCGCCACGGCGGTGTGCTCGTAGCGGAGCGACAGGCCGCGCGCCCGTCCGGCCCGGTTGACGTGGGCGGCCAGACCCGCGTGCGAGATGCCGGCCTCGTCGAGGATCGCGTCGAGCAGGGTGTTGGGCTGCATTCCAGGCCCCCCCGGGTGGCTCGGTGCCGGACAGGGTGGTGGCGGGGCGTTCACACGGGGTGTGAAGGGAGTGCCCCGATCCACAGGGTGCGCGCGCTGTCCCGGAGCGTGTCCGGCCGGTTGACTGAACTGCCTCGAAAGAGGCCGGCCGGGCCGCCGGCTCCCCCTCGCACAGTGCGGCGGCCCGTCTCCACGCCGTCCGGCCCGCTGCCTGCCCGACACGCCATGGCGGGACGGACGGCGTGGCGCCGCCGGTCACGCCGGGGACTGGAGACGGCCCGTCGGACGCGGGGGCGTGGCGGTCGGCCGGGCGGTGGCGTGCGTCTCCGCGGGGGCGCTCGCCCCGTGCCGCTCGTTCCTGAGGACCAGCAGCGCCACGTCGTCCCCGGGCGGTCCGGCGGTGTGGCGCAGCAGTGCCGCGAGGACCGTGCGCAGCGCGGACGGGGCGGTGAGCGGGTGGAGGCGCGCGGTCTCGGTGAGGACGTCCCGCAGGGGGAAGAACCGGCCGTCCGCGTCCCTGGCCTCCTCGGCCCCGTCCGTGTACAGGACGAGCGCGTCGCCGGGCGGCAGGGGACCACAGGGCACGGCGGGGAGTTCGGACGGCAGCGGGAACGGGCCGAGGGGCGGGAGCGGATCGGCGCGGGCGAGCGGTTCGGCCCGTGCGCCGGTCAGCAGGTACGGCCAGGGGTGGCCGCAGTTCAGGGCGCGTACGGCCCCGTCCGGGAGGATCTCCAGCAGCAGGACGGTGACGAACTCCTCGCCGGGCGGGGCGTCCGGGCCGTCGTCCGCCGGGTCGTGCCCGTCGTGGGTCCGCTCCCGCAGGTGCCGGGCGAGCGCCCGCTCCAGCCGGCGCAGCACACCGGCGAGTTCGGCCTCCTCGTGGGCGGCCTCACGGAAGCTGCCGAGGACCGCGGCGCCCGTCCGCACGGCCCCGAGCCCGTGACCGCGGACGTCACCGATGACCGCCCGCACGCCGTGCTCGGTGGCGACCACCTCGTAGAGGTCGCCGCCGATCCGGGCTCCCGGGTCGGCGGAGAGGTGGACCGCGGCGACGGCCAGGCCGTCGACCCGCGGGGGCGGCGGTCGCAGCAGCACGCCCTGCGCGGCCTCCGCGATCCGGCGGGCCCGTCGCAGTTCGCGCAGCAGCCGGTGCCGGGCGTGCATCACCAGGCCGGTGATGATCCCGCACATCACGGCGCTGCTGACGAGACGCGCGCCGAGGGCCTCGTCATGGGCGAGCGGGCAGGTCAGGCGGTAGGCGACCGCGGTGGCGCCCAGGGCCGTGGGCACCACGAGGGCGGGTACCCGTGAGGCCAGGAACCGGGGTGACACCCTGCGGGGAGCCCCGGACGTGAAGCGGATCATGCCGATGGCCCCCCAATAGGCCCGGACAGCGCAGACCGGCCTCGAGAGGCCGGTCTGATTCTGTCGACCGCATGGCCTGATCCGGACGTATCGCTCCCCATAGTCACCCGAACGAGTGAGGTGACCGGCGGGGCGAGGGGCATGGGGGGTGCGGGAGGCGCGTGTCGCGCCCCTCGCACCCCCCGGAAAGCGGCGGTTACCGGCCCGGGGGCTAGCCCCGCAGGACCGCTCCGGTGCGGTCGCCCGCGAGGGCGACCGCCGATTCACGGGCCGCCGAGGCCTCGTCGACGGTCAGCGTGCGGTCGTTCGCGCGGAAGCGCAGCGCGTACGCCAGGGACTTGCGGCCCTCGCCCAGCTGCTCGGCGTTCTCGTACACGTCGAACAGGCGGATGGACTCCAGCAGTTCACCGGCGCCCTCGCGCAGCGCGGCCTCGACCTCCGCGGCCGGGACGAACGCGTCGACGACGAGCGCGACGTCCTGCGTGGCGACCGGGAAGGTGGAGATGCCCGGTGCCTGCGGAGTGTCGTCGCCGACCTGCTCCAGGGCGTCCAGGTCCAACTCCATCGCGCAGCTGCGCGCGGGCAGGCCCAGGGCCTTCAGGACGCGCGGGTGCAGCTCGCCGGCGTGGCCGATGACGCGCTCGGCGCCGTCGACGGTGACGGTCAGCTCGGCGCAGCGGCCCGGGTGCCACGGCCCGTACTGGCCCTTGCGGACGCCCAGTTCGGCGCCGGCCTCGCGGGCGACGGTCCGGGCGGCCTCGACCGCGTCGGCCCAGCCGGCCGGACGGCCGGCGCCCCACCAGCCGGCCTGCTCGCGGGCCCCGGCGAGGACGACGGCGACGTGCCGCGGCTGGTCGGGCAGCGCGGCGTCCAGCGCGGCGACGTCCTCCGCGCTGGGGCGCCGGTCCACGGACAGGTTCGCGGCGACCCGCTGCTCCTCGCGCGGCCGGAAGACCAGACCGGTCTCGAACAGCGCGAGGTCGTGCGAGCCCCGGCCGTCGTTGCGGCGCAGCGCGCCGAGCAGTCCCGGCAGCAGCGTGGTGCGCAGCGCGGGCTCCTCGTCGCTGAGCGGGTTGACCAGCTTGACGACGCGGCGGGCCGGGTCACCGGCCTCCAGGCCGAGCCGGTCGAAGACCTGCTCGCTGACGAACGGGTAGTTCAGCGCCTCGACGTAACCGGCGCCGGCCAGGGCCCGCCCGACACGGCGGTGCAGGCGCTGGCGGGCGGTCAGGCCGCGGCCCGCCGGGGGCCTGGGCAGCGTGGAGGGCAGGTTCTCGTAGCCCTCCAGACGGATGACCTCTTCGGCCAGGTCGTTGGCGTCGGTGAGGTCGGGCCGCCAGGACGGCACGGTGACGATCAGCTCGTCCTGCCCGTACACGTCGCAGCCGACCTCCTGCAGGCGGCGCACCACGGTCTCGCGGCCGTACGTCACGCCCGCGACCTTGTCCGGGTGGTCGGCGGGGAGGGTGAGGGTGTGCGGCGCGGCCGGGGCGACGACCTCGGTGACGCCGGCCTCGGCGGTGCCGCCCGCGAGCAGCACCAGCAGGTCGACGGTGCGCTGCGCGGCAGCGGCGGCGGCCTGCGGGTCGACGCCTCGCTCGAAGCGGCGGGACGCCTCGGAGGACAGCTTGTGGCGGCGGGCGGTGCGCGCGATGGAGACCTGGTCGAAGTGGGCGGCCTCGATGACCACGTCGCTCGTCGCGTTCTCGGCGTCGCTGTGGTCGGCGATCTCGGTGTCGGCGCCGCCCATGACGCCCGCCAGCCCGATCGGTCCGCGGTCGTCGGTGATGACCAGGTCCTCGGCGTGCAGCGTCCGCTCGACGCCGTCGAGGGTGACGATCTTCTCGCCCTCCTGCGCGCGGCGGACGCCGATGGTGCCCTGGACCAGGTTCCGGTCGTAGGCGTGCAGCGGCTGGCCGAGCTCCATCATCACGTAGTTGGTGACGTCGACGGCGAGCGAGATCGGGCGCATGCCGACCTTCTGCAGCCGGCGCTTGAGCCAGATCGGGGAGCGCGCCTCGGCACTGAGCCCGGTCACCGTGCGGGCGGTGAAGCGGTCGCAGCCGGCCGGGTCGGAGACCTTCACCGGGTGACCGAAGGCGTTCGGGCCGGGCACGTCGAGCAGCGCGGGGTCGCGCAGCGGCAGGCCGTAGGCGATGGCGGTCTCGCGGGCGACGCCGCGCAGCGACAGGCAGTCGCCGCGGTTGGCGGTGACGGCGATGTCCAGGACCTCGTCGACCAGTTCGAGGAGCTCGATGGCGTCCTTGCCGACCTCGGTCTCCGGCGGCAGCACGATGATGCCGTGGGTGCCGTCGTCGCCCATGCCCAGCTCGTCGCTGGAACAGATCATGCCGTGCGAGACCTTGCCGTAGGTCTTGCGGGCGCTGATCGAGAAGCCGCCCGGCAGGGTGGCGCCGGGGAGGACCACGACGACCTTGTCGCCGACGGCGAAGTTGCGGGCGCCGCAGACGATCTCCTGGGGCTCACCGGTGCCGTTGGCCCGGCCGACGTCGACGGTGCAGAAGCGGATCGGCTTCTTGAAGCCCTCCAGCTCCTCGATGGTCAGCACCTGGCCGACGACGAGGGGGCCCTTGAGGTCGGCGCCGAGGTGCTCGACGGTCTCGACCTCGAGCCCCGCCGCGATGAGCTTGGCCTGTACGTCACGGCCGGTCTCCGTCGCCGGCAGGTCGACGTACTCCCGCAGCCAAGAAAGCGGGATCCGCATCAGATCTCCATCCCGAACGGCCGGGTGAACCGGACGTCACCCTCGACCATGTCTCGCATGTCCTCGACGTTGTGGCGGAACATCAGCATCCGCTCGATGCCGAACCCGAAGGCGAAGCCGCTGTACTTCTCGGGGTCGACGCCGCAGGCGGTGAGCACCCGCGGGTTGACCATGCCGCAGCCGCCGAGCTCGATCCAGCCCTCGGACGAGCAGGTGCGGCAGGGCCGGTCGGGGTCGCCGACGGACGCGCCCTTGCAGACGTAGCAGAGCATGTCCATCTCGGCGCTCGGCTCGGTGAAGGGGAAGAAGTTCGGCCGCAGCCGGGTCTTCATCTCCGCACCGAACAGCGACTGGACCATGTGGTCCAGGGTGCCCTTGAGGTCCGCCATGGTCAGGCCCTCGTCCACGGCGAGCAGCTCGACCTGGTGGAAGACGGGGGTGTGCGTGGCGTCCAGCTCGTCGGTGCGGTACACGCGGCCGGGGCAGATCACGTAGACCGGCAGCTCGCGCTCCAGCAGGGAGCGGATCTGCACGGGCGAGGTGTGGGTGCGCAGCACGACGCCGGACTCGGTGCCGCCCTGCGGTCCCTGCACGAAGAAGGTGTCGGCCTCACCGCGGGCCGGGTGGTCCGGGCCGATGTTGAGGGCGTCGAAGTTGAACCACTCGGCCTCGACCTGGGGGCCCTCGGCGACCTCGTAGCCCATGGCCACGAAGATGTCCTCGATGCGCTCCGAGAGCGTGGTGAGCGGGTGGCGGGCGCCGGCCGGGACGCGGTCGTGGGGCAGCGTGACGTCCACCGCCTCCTCGACCAGGACGCGCGCGTCGCGCTCGGCCTCGAGTTCGGCCTGGCGTGCGGCGAGGCCCTTGTTCACGGCACCGCGCGCCTGACCGACGCGCTTGCCGGCGTCCGCCTTGGCGTGCGGCGGCAGGGCGCCGATCTCGCGGTTGGCCAGCGCCAGCGGGGAGGTGGCGCCGGTGTGGGCGACCTTGGCCTCCTGGAGCGCGTCGAGGGAGTCCGCGGCGGCGAAGGCGGCGAGCGCCTCGTCCCGCATGCGCTCGATCTCTTCCGGTTTCAACGCCTCGACCTCGACAGGGTCGTACGACTTATTCGGTGCCGACATCTCTTCCCGTGCTTCCGATTGTCCCCAGCTGCCGCTGGGAGGTCCCCCAGGCTGATGGTCCCCGTACCGACTCGTGGACGGTGCGTCCAGGTTTTTGGGACACAAAGGTGCCAAAGGCCGAGTCTAACGGTGCCGGGGCAGGCGAATGCGCCCGTGGGGCGGGGCCGGATCTCAGGTGAGATACGCGGGCGCCGCCACGGGCAACGTAAATCGGAACTGCGCGCCGCCACCGGGGGCGCGTCCGACCGTGATGGTGCCGCCGTGGGCCTCGACGATGCCCTTGACGATGTACAGCCCGAGGCCCGTACCGCCGCGCTTGCTGCCCCGCCAGAAGCGGGTGAAGACGCGGTTCATGGACTCCTCCGGAATGCCGGGCCCCTCGTCGCTCACCGTGACCGACGTGCCGGCCTCCTCCCGTTCGCGGGGGGACGCCGAGGGCGTGATGTCAATGGTGACGGTTCCCTCGCCGTGCCGCACCGCATTTTCCAGCAGGTTGCCGAGCACCTGGTCGACCTTGTCGGGGTCGGCCCACAGGTCGGGCAGCGGACGCTGCACCCGCAGCAGGAACCGGTCGGCCCGCTGTCCGGCGGCGACGTGGGCCTGGATGTGCCGTTCGACGGCGGCCCCGATGTCGACGGGCTGGCGGCGCACCTCCAGACGCCCGGAGTCGATGCGGGATATGTCGAGCAGCTCGGCGATGAGCCGGGTGACCCGGTCGGCGTCGGCGTCGACGGTCTCCAGCATCAGCCGTTTCTGGTCGTCGGTGAACCGCTCCCACTTGGCGAGCAGGGTGGCGGTGAAGCCCTTGACGGAGGTGAGCGGGGAGCGCAGTTCGTGGGCGACGGTGGCGATCAGCTCGGCGTGGCTGCGCTCGGTGCGGCGCCGGGCCTCGGTGTCGCGCAGGGTGACGACGACCCGGCGGACCGGTCCGGTGGGCCGGGTGCGGACGTAGCGGGCGGAGACGAGGACTTCCCGGCCACCGGGCAGCAGCAGGTTGCGTTCGGGCTGGCGGACCCGGATGGCGAGGCCGCCGTAGGGGTCCGTGAGCCGCCACCAGCGGCGGCCCTCCAGGTCCTCCAGCGGCAGGGCGGTCTCCAGCGGCCGGCCGAGGGCCCGCTCGGCGGGGACGGCGGTGATGCGGGCGGCGGCCGCGTTGAAGCAGATCACCCGTCCGTGCTCGTCGGCGACGACGAGCCCCTCGGGCAGCTGGTCGGGGTCGATGCCGAGTTCGGCGAGATCACCGGGCCGGGGCGTGGGCGGGCGCGCCGTCCGTTCCGCTCCCGGTGCGCTGCCCGTGCCGACACTCATCCCCGTACCCCACCTCTCGGAACGTCCTCGGGGCGCCCCGTGCTCGAGCCCTGCCGAGAGCCAGGGGGAGGGTCCCCGAGCTGGTCACCCTACTAGTTCCCGGTGACGGAGCGGCACCCTCCGACGGCGCGCTGTGCACGCGCCGACGCGTAGAGACATACGGCGGCGGCGGTGGCGAGGTTCAGGCTCTCCGCCTTTCCGTGGATGGGGACGCGGACGACGGCGTCGGTGAGGGCGCGGGTCTCCTCGGGCAGGCCCCAGGCCTCGTTGCCGAAGACCCAGGCGGTGGGCCCGCCCATGGTGCCCTTGTCGAGCTCGTCGTCGAGGTCCCGGTCCCCGGCGCCGTCCGCGGCGAGCAGCCGCACGCCCGCGTCCCGCAGTCCGGTCACGGCCTGTTCGACGGGGACGCCGACGGCGACCGGCAGGTGGAACAGGGAGCCGACGGAGGCGCGCACGGCCTTGGGGTTGTACAGGTCGACGGAGGCGTCGGTGAGGACGACGGCCTCGGCTCCGGCGGCGTCGGCGCACCGCAGCACGGTGCCGGCGTTCCCGGGGTCGCGCACGTGGGCGAGGACGGCGACCAGCCTGGGCCGGGCGGCGAGGATCCGCTCGAACGGCGTGTCCAGGAACCGGCAGATCCCGACGAGCCCCTGCGGGGTGACGGTGGTGGAGATGTCGGCGATGACGTCCTCGGAGGCGAGGTGCGTCCGGGCGCCGGCGTCCCGGGCCGCGCCGACGATGTCGGCGTACCGCTCGGCGGCCTCGACGGTGGCGAACAGCTCGACGAGCGTGGCGGTGCTCCCGCCCCGGTGCGCGGCGGCCTCCCGCACGGCCTGCGGCCCCTCGGCGAGGAACAGCCGCTCCTTCCCCCGGAAGTTCCGCTTGGCGAGCCGTCGGGCGGCGGCGACGCGGGAGGAACGGGGGGAGATCAGCTCGGGGCTGACGGGGGCCATCTTCTTCACCTTCGGGAGCTCTCGACACGCGGCGGTACGACTGGCCGGGGCGCGGGGCCGTGCCGGTGTGCGGCTCCGCCGCGCGGGCGCGTCCGGCCGCGACGGACCCGCGGCCGGACGACGGCCGACGGCCCGGCAACAACAGGACCCGCAAGCCACGAAGCCTGCGGGTCCCGGAAATCCGCGTCGGCCTCAGGCCGACGCGGTGTTCACGCCGCCTTGGGCGCGTTCACGTCCGCCGGCAGCGCCTTCTGCGCGACCTCGACGAGCGCGGCGAAGGCGGTGGCGTCGTTGACGGCCAGCTCGGCCAGGATCTTGCGGTCGACCTCGACGTTCGCGGCCTTCAGACCCTGGATGAAGCGGTTGTACGTGATGCCGTTGGCGCGGGCAGCGGCGTTGATGCGCTGGATCCAGAGCTGGCGGAAGTCACCCTTGCGCTTCTTGCGGTCGTTGTAGTTGTAGACCAGCGAGTGGGTGACCTGCTCCTTGGCCTTGCGGTACAGGCGCGAGCGCTGACCGCGGTAGCCGGAGGCCTGCTCGAGGATCGCCCGGCGCTTCTTGTGGGCGTTGACTGCCCGCTTGACGCGTGCCACTTGTTTAACTCCTTGTAGCGGGGCCGTGGTTGTCCTCACACGGCCCGGAAACGATTGGGTCCCGGTGTCGGTGGATCAGGCGCTGGGCGCCCGGTCTCACTTGCCGAGAAGCTTCTTGATCTTCGCGGCGTCGCCCGGGGCCATCTCGGCGTTGCCGGTGAGGCGACGCGTCACGCGGGACGACTTGTGCTCGAGCAGGTGGCGCTTGCCGGCGCGCTCACGGAGCACCTTGCCGGAGCCGGTGACCTTGAAGCGCTTGCTGGCACCGCTGTGCGACTTGTTCTTCGGCATAGCGCCGTTCTCTCCTCGTCGGTGGCGCTCCGGTGCCCGGCCATGAGAACCGGGCACGGTGGAGCGTCGTACTTGTGTCGGTTTGCTTCCTGGGGCTCGCGCCCCCGGGAGTCACGCCTCGGCAGGTTCCTCGGCCGGCTGGGCCTCGGCGTCCGCGGCGTTCTGCGACTTGCCGGGGTTGGCCTTCGCCTCCGCCTTGCGGGCTTCCTGCGCCTGGCGGGCCTCGGCCATCGCCTCGGTCTTCTTCTTGTGCGGACCGAGGACCATGATCATGTTGCGGCCGTCCTGCTTCGGGTTCGACTCCACGAACCCGAGGTCGGCCACGTCCTCCGCGAGACGCTGCAGCAGTCGGTAGCCGAGCTCCGGCCGGGACTGCTCGCGACCACGGAACATGATCGTGATCTTGACCTTGTCGCCCTGCTTGAGGAACCGGACGACGTGACCCTTCTTGGTGTCATAGTCGTGCGGGTCGATCTTCGGCCGGAGCTTCATCTCCTTGATGACCGTGTGCGCCTGGTTCTTGCGCGCCTCACGGGCCTTCATGGCCGACTCGTACTTGAACTTCCCGTAGTCCATGAGCTTGCACACGGGCGGACGGGCGTTCGCCGCGACCTCGACGAGGTCGAGGTCGTACTCCTGCGCAAGCTCCAGGGCCTTGGCAAGCGGGACAATCCCGACCTGCTCGCCACTGGGACCGACAAGTCGCACCTCGGGAACGCGAATCCGGTCGTTGA
This sequence comes from Streptomyces sp. NPDC126497, assembly GCF_040302425.1. NCBI lineage: Bacteria > Bacillati > Actinomycetota > Actinomycetes > Kitasatosporales > Streptomycetaceae > Streptomyces > Streptomyces sp. NPDC126497. The sequence goes on along the minus strand of NZ_JBEORT010000006.1, from coordinate 4,395 downwards.
TGCGGGGCTCGGCGCTGATGGATCCTCCTCGGTAGCACCACGCGACGGTCTGGCGGACAGCCGCGTAACGTCTGTGTTCGTTAGACCTAACCGCGCCGAAGCAAAGAAAATGCCCCGGACGATCACAGGCGGGGCTCCTCGAACTACCGGAGCACCGCCACGGGGACCGCGGGGCGCGTCATCGGACGGATCGCCCCCTCGGGGCGGAACCGTCTGACCGGTGACCCGCCGCCCTGAGGGCGGCCAGGTGGGAGTTCGAAGCCTCCACTTGTGGGCCGGGCTCGCGTGCCGTGGGGCATACGGGTCCGACCGGTCGTTACACAAGGTTAGCAGCTCCCGGTGAGGCGCACCAACCGGCCGTCTCCCGCCTCCTGGCGTCAAGGGCGCTCCCGGCTGCGCCTATCGTGTGGGGCATGAGTGACACCTCCCCCTCGGACACCCCCGAGACCTCCGGCAACCCCGACTTCGACGCCATGGCCCGCGACATCGCCGAGGTCCCGGCCGTCGAGGTGATCGTGACGGTCGCCGTCAACCTGATGAGCGCCGCCGCCGTGAAGCTCGGTCTGACCGAGGAGGGCGACCAGCACAAGGACCTGGACGAGGCCCGCAAGCTGGTGCACGCGCTGGCCGGTCTGCTGGACGCCTCCGCGACGGAGATCAGCTCGTTCCACGCGGCGCCGCTGCGGGACGGGCTGAAGTCGCTCCAGCTGGCGTTCCGCGAGGCCTCCCTGATCGCGGACGAGCCCGGCCAGGGCCCGGGTGAGAAGTACACCGGGCCGCTCTACGGCTAGGACGTCAGGGACGTACGTACAGGGGCTCGCCCGGAGGCGTGGTCCCGGCCGGCAGGACTGCCAGGTCGAGGCCGCGCACCAGGCGGGCCCTCAGTGTCTCGTCGGCGGCGAGCCGCCGGGCCACGGCGCGGGCGGCCTCGGCGGCGGGGACCTCGGGGTCGAGGACCAGGGCGAGGGTGCCGTCGGCCTGCCCGGGTCCCAGGTGGGCGCGCAGCACGGCGGGCTCCGCGGCGACGACGGCCCGTACGGCCCGGGCGACGGCCGGATCGGCGAGCGGGTCGGTGCTGGTGCGGCCCTCGGCGAGGGCGAGCAGCGCGGGACCGGTCAGCTCGAAGGGCACGGGGCCGGACACGTCCAGGACGACCGTGTCCGCCTTCTCGTGCGCGGCGGCCCGCAGCGCCTGGTGCAGCGGTACGGCGACGGGACGGGCCGCCGGGTCCCAGCGGGCGAGCGACTCGGTGGACGTGAAGGCCGGCAGGGCGGTGCGCCCGCCGGCCTTCAGGGTCGGCACGGCCATGTCGCTGGTCTTCTCGCGGCGCAGCCCGTTCTCGTCCTCCTCCACCTCGCCGAGCAGGGCCACCACCGGGACGAGCAGCCGGGCGCCCTCGAGGGCCTCCAGGACGGGGCCGACGGCGTCGCCGTCCTCCGCCCAGGCGGCGAGCGCGGCGCTCAGCCGGGGGTCGGCGGAGCCGTCGTCGTCGTGGAACGGGGAGTCGGGAATGTTCTTGTTCGCCACGGTCACCGAGCCTATCGGGGGGCGGGGGCCGTTCCCCACCGGCCTCCCACCGGCATCCGAGCCGGGTCCCGGCTCCGTCCGACGGTCCGCGCAGCCACCGCTCCGGCCATCACCGCCGTGGCCCCGGACGGCGCAGACCGTATCCTCGTCGGCCTCACGGACGGCCGACGGGAGGTGACGGTGGAGGGCGCCACGGAGGCGGCGGTGGACCGGGACGCGCTGCTGGCGGCGGCCATGGAGTCGGTGGACGTGGCGGACGGCGCCGAGGTGTCGGTGGCGGTGCTCGACCCGGGCTCCGGGGAGACCGCCTCGTACGGAGGGGGCGTCTTCGAGACGGCGAGCATCGTCAAGGTCGACGTCCTGGCCGCGCTGCTGCTCCGGGCGCAGGACGCGGGGCGGACGCCGACCGCCGAGGAGAAGGCGTACGCCGCCGCCATGATCCAGAGCAGTGACAACGACTCCGCGTCGGCGCTGTGGCGGGCGATCGGGGCGGCGGAGGGGCTCGACGCCGCGAACGAGCGGTTCGGGCTGACGGGGACGGCCGGCGGGGACGGCCCGCTGTGGGGGCTGACGCGGACCACGGCCACCGACCAAATCGCGCTGCTGCGGCAGGTGTTCGGCGCGACGGACACGGAGCTGGGCGAGGCCTCGCGGGCGTACGTGCGGGGGCTGATGGAGCGGATCGCCCCGGGACAGCGGTGGGGCGTGTCGGCGGCGGCCGACGGTGCTGCGTGGGCGTTGAAGAACGGCTGGCTGCGGCGCAGCACCACCGGGCTGTGGGTGATCAACAGCATCGGGCGGGTGACGGCCGGCGGCCGCGACCACCTGGTGGCGGTGCTGTCGCGGGGCAACGCCACCCGGGAGGAGGGGATCGCGCTGACCGAGGCCGCGGCGCGGGCGGCGGTGTCCGTGTTCACCGGGGACACCGGGGACACCGCGGGTGGCGCGGCCGGGGCTCAGGCCTCGTCGTAGTGGCGGGTGCGGCGGCCTCGCCACAGGACCACCGCGGCGATCAGCAGCACACCGCCGGCGCCGCCCGCCAGGGGGGCCGCCCAGTCGGCGGTGCCGTCGTCGGGGCCGGCGGTGTGCGGGCCGGGGCCGAAGTACTTCTCGCCGTACGCCGCCGGCTTCAGCCCCTCCGGCTCCGTCCGGGAGGCGGCCTCGATCGCGGCGGCCGGGTCGACGAAGCCGAAGCCGCGGGAGTCGTCGCGGCCGTCGGCGGGGGCGTTGCGGGCGGTCTCCTCCAGGAGCCGCTTGATCTGGGCCGGGGCCAGGTCCGGGTGGGCCGCCCTGACCAGGGCGACGGCCCCGGAGACGAACGCGGCGGCGGCGCTGGTCCCCCAGCCTTCGTAGTACTTGTGGTCGGGATCCGCGATGATCACGTCGACGCCGGGGGCGCTGACCGTGGCGTACCAGCGACGGGTGGAGAACGGGGCGCGGGTGCCGTAGCGGTCGACGGCGGTGGCGGCGATGACGCCCGGGTAGGCGGCCGGGTAGGAGACGCGGTCGCCCTTCTCGCCGCCGTTCCCGGCGGAGGCGACGACGGCGACGCCCTTGTCCAGGGCGTACTGGATGGCCTGGTCCTCGCCGGGTTCGGGGTGCGCGGAGGCGGAGTCGTCGCCGAGGGAGAGGTTGATGACGTCGGCGCCGTGGTCGGCGGCCCAGCGGATGCCCTCGGCGAGGGCGGTGCCGCGGCTCTTGCGGGCCTTGGCGCGGGCGGCGTCGCCGTCCTCCAGGATCACGCGGACGGGGAGGATCCTCGCCTCGGGCGCGATGCCCATGACCCCGTCGGCGTTGCCGGGGCCGTGTCCGTGGCCGGCGATGATGCCGGCCATGGCGGTGCCGTGGCGGGCCCAGGCGCGGTCGCCCTCGCTCGCGCCGAAGCCGACGAGGTCCTTGCCGGTGAGGACGTTGCCGTCGAGGTCGGGGTGGTCGGCCTCGACGCCGGTGTCCAGGACGGCGACGGTGACGCCCGCGCCCTTCGTGGTCCGCCACGCCTCCTCGATGTGCATGGCCTCCAGGGACCACTGCCGGGTGCGGATGCCGTCGGCGTGCGCGGCGGTGGCGGGGACGAGCACGAGGGCGGCGGCGAGGAGGCCGCCGAGTGCCGCCGCGGCGGGACGCCGGCCGGTGACGGGTCTCATGACGGCTGCTCCGTGACGGTCCCGGCCCTCTTGCGCAGGCCGCGTTCGATGCGGTCGGCGAGGCCCCGGGCCTCGTGGCCGAGACCCGCCTGGGCGGGGGCGGTGGTGGCTCCTGACTCCATGGCGTCCTCGGCGGGTTGCGGGGTGCCGACGGTGCGGCCGTCGGCCCAGCCGGAGACGGCGTAGACGACGACGGGGGCGTCCGTGAGGACGGAGACCGTCCAGGTGGCGCGCTGTCCGGCGCCGAATCCGGCGGCGGCGGTGCCCTTCGCCGCGTACGGCAGGGGCATCAGGTCGGCACGGCGGTCCAGGCGTTCGGTGTCGAAACGACGGGCGAGGGAGGCCGTGGCGGCGGCGTCGGCCCCGGTGAACAGCAGGCCGACGGTGGTGACGTGGCTCCGGGTGGCGTCGGTGTAGGTGGCGCGCAGCAGGCGCTCGCAGCCGGCGGGGGCGAGGACCTTGCGCAGCAGGGGGTCGAAAGCGCCCTCGCAGCCGCCGTCGGGGGCCACCGCGATGCGGGTCCAGGTCCGGTCGGCGCCGCCGGGGCCGGCACCCTCGCCCCGCACGGTGGGCGGGAACAGCTGGTCGACCGGAACCTCGTGCCACAGGGTCCGGGCGGCGGCGAAGCCACCGTCCCGTACTGCTGCGGACGGCCGGCAGAAGCGTCACGTTCGCCTACGACGGAGCCGGACGTGAGACGGAACGGCGCGTGGGCGGTGTCGCG